>JAZUPO010000276.1:0-15370 GCA_045605205.1 Victivallaceae bacterium | reverse complement strand
CTTTCACCTTGATAGAACTTCTGGTTGTAATTGCAATTATCGCCATTCTGGCAGCGATGCTCCTACCTGCTTTGCAGCAGGCAAGAGAACGGAGCAGAACTGTTTTCTGTGCCGGAAATTATAAACAACTGGGCTTTGCAGAACAGCAGTATGTTGCCGACAATTTCGGCTGGGTCACTCCGGCGTTCAATTATTATCCCGGAGCTTTCCATTCGCCCTGGAAAGGCTTTGTTTACGAAAATGTGGCACATCTCCCCAGCGGCGAAGCAGGTTTTCTGGCTCCCTATCTGGGCGTTGACTCCCCCACCTATCTGGGAGGTATCAAGATCTATAACAACAAGCGTTATGTCAGCCGTCTGATCTGTCCCTCTCAATACAGTGCCAAAGAAAATTATATGCGGCTCAATAATAAAACGGAAGTTTTCGGATTCGGCCTCAACACTTCTCTTTCACAGCCCAAAAGGATATCGCAAATCCGGACTCCCAGCCGGACAATGTATGCCGCCCAGTCAGAGAAATCTGCCTTTACGGAATATTATTTTACCAAAACCAGCACCCACTATGTCGTTATGGATCATAAAGACGGACAGGCAGCCAATGTGGTCTTTATCGACGCTCACGTGCGGACGATGGAATTCCGGAGCATCCCTTTTCAGGAGTTGCGCTCTGGGGACTATACTCAGACTTTCTGGCAGGCGACCGCCCGGAGCGATGTAAAAATAAAGGACACCTGGTAACAGGGCATAACAAATCGTAAAGCAAGCACTCAGTTTCCGGTTGGAGTGCTTCAACTTTTGCCGGAACATCAAGAAGCCGTGCTTCGTTCTATCAGCGTAAAACCTGATTGAATGAAGCACGGCTTTCTTTTTGTCCTCTATACACTACTGCAGCGTTTGAGGATCACTTTTCAGCTGTCTGTCAGCGGTAAAGAGCCCCTGTAAATCCTTTGTAGTTTTCCAGATCAAAGGGAGCTGTTTCAACAGCATAGGGGAAATCAGCTTTGGTAATGAGACGATTTTCTTTATAACACCGTTTGATCAGTTCTTCCATAGGACGGATCACACGCAAGATATTGCCGTCAGCATCCACATTGATGTCAATAAGAGAAGCAGGCAGGTCAACAATGGGTGCAGAGTCAAAGACAGCATTGCTGACAAGAGCAGCTTTGGAAGCAAGTTTCACAGTGCAGATAAAACTGTCGGGGTCAGCGATCCTGTTACGGATGTGTTCCCAGATATTGAGACGCAGTGCCAGAGATTCAGCAGAGGCAAAGCGTTCAATTTCATTGCCTTCAAGATCGGTAATAACAGTTTCTTTTGATGTGTAGTTGATGATCCCTTTTTCGCATTCAATGCAGGAAACAGGCCCTTCAGTCTGCGGCACAGCGTGAGAAGCATAAAAGAGGATCTCTTTACCGTCCCGGGTGAGAATACGCATATTGGCTGTGTCACAGCTGGTAATGGGATTGACTCTGTACATACCGGCTTCAACCGATTTCACATCGGCAGTATCTTCAAAGGTATTTCCGGCATAAAAGAGCAGCAGATTGAGATAATGAGCCACAGCATTGGTGAAAGGTGAATCCAATATGGGATCACCATTAGGTGCGAACAGAGCTCCAGCCCAGCCGTTTCTGCCGTAGTAGGCATTTTTCCGGGGCCACAAGGCATAGCACTTGAACCGCAGGGCTTTGCCCAATTTTCCGGAAAGCAGCAATTCCTTGATACGGCGGGCCTCGGGCTGATAGATGTGCTGATAACCGACTGCCACAAACTTTCCGGCCTTCCGGGCGGCAGCTTCCATTGCTTCAGCATCAGCCACGGTGGGGGCCACCGGTTTTTCCACAAAAACATTGGCTCCGGCCGCAAGGGCGGCTTCTGTCATAGGACGATGCAGAGCGATGCCGGTGGGGATACAGCAAATGTCGATCTTGCCTGCCAGTTTGGCAAACATAGAGGGATAATCGGTAAAAATCTCAACATTGAGAGCCTTGATACGTTCAAGGTTTTCAGGGGAGACCTGATTCTGGTGGATCACTGCGGCAGAAAAGTTGAGTCTGCCGGCTTCGTGTTCACGGAAAAGGTCGTTCAAGTGTGTTACGCCAAATCCGGAAACGCCGATAATAGCTGCGTTTATCATAAAAAACAAAACTCCTTATATATTAACGTTTTTTAGAAAAAATAGACACATCAAGATCCAGTTTTGCCCTTTCGATTTCTTCCATAAATGTGGGCAAACTGCCGGTGGGTTCAAAAACGCCTTCGATCTTGTTTTCGGCGTTCCATCCGGTTTGGCGGAAGGTAAAAATATCCTGCATTGTGATGATATCACCTTCCATTTTTGTGATTTCGCTGATATTGATGACCTTGCGGCTGCCGTCTCTTTCGCGGGTGATCTGCACCACAAGATGAATGGCTGAAGCGATCTGCTCACGGATCGCCCGCAGCGGAAGATCGAATCCTGCCATAAGCACCAGTGTTTCCAGTCTGGCCAGAGCGTCACGGGGCGAGTTGGCGTGGATAGTGGTCAAACTGCCGTCGTGACCGGTATTCATAGCCTGCAGCATATCCAGAGCCTCTCCGCCGCGGCACTCACCAACCACAATGCGGTCGGGACGCATACGCAAACTGTTGCGTACCAGATCGCGGATGGTAATGGCTCCTTTGCCCTCAATATTTGGAGGACGGGATTCCAGACGGACCAGATGTTCCTGCCGGAGCTGAAGTTCGGCAGCATCCTCAATGGTGACGATCCGTTCCCGGTTGGGCAGAAAGTTGCTCAACACGTTGAGAAGCGTGGTTTTACCGGAACCGGTACCCCCTGAAATCAGAATATTTTTCCGCACAGCCACACAAGTGGCAAGAAACTTGACCATTTCAGGTGAAATAGAACCGAAACGCACCAGATCTTTAGCCTCAAGCGGAGTCCTGGTAAACTTACGGATGGTAATGGAAGGTCCCACCAGAGAAAGAGGAGGAATGATCGCATTCACACGGGAGCCGTCAGCCAGACGGGCGTCCACCATAGGGGAACTTTCATCAATACGGCGTCCCAGGGGAGCCACAATACGTTCAATAGCCGAAAGGACTTGAGCATCATCAGCAAAAAAGGTATCCGTTTTGTACAAGGTTCCCTTTTTTTCCACAAAGATCTGATTGGGGCCGTTGACCATAATTTCAGAGATATCATCCATTGCGATCATATTTTCAAGGGGCCCCAATCCGATGGCTTCGTCAACAAGCTCCTTCTCAATGACAGCCAGGGAAAGGCCTGCAGGAAGTTTTATTGTAAGCTGTGCCAGGATTTCTTTGGCCATTACCGCAGCCTGCTGCTGCAATTCACTGCCGGAAACTCCGGTAAGAGCCATTTTTTTGAGATTCAGCCTTGCAAGAAGTTCCTTATGAGCCTGCTTCTTGATTTCCTGAACAATGGGACGGTATTTAGCGGGCACACCGGAAATTTCAAGGAGAGGGATATCCCCCTTTGAAATGGCAGAAAAGTCATCTGCAACAGAAGCAGCCTTTTTTTCCTCTTTTTTGGAAAGGATCAGTGTTGCTTTACTGATATGGACAACATTGACCGCATTCTCAAGCTGCCGGGGCTGATGCGGAAAAAGCTGAGTCCCGTCATCAAGAGTGGTGCCGTTACTGCTTCCCATATCCATAATAACGATGGAACTTTCGCTGATGATGAGCTGGGCGTGCCGGCGGGAAATATCCGGACGGGGGAGTCTGATGTGACATTCTTCGCCGGATCCGACAAGGTAAGTTCCGTTTCCGAGAGCGGCTCCGGCATCGGCAACTCCGGGCATACGGACGACAAGATCAACCATTTTTACTGCAGTCTCCGCCGTTCTTCGCGCCGTTTGTTGTATTTGGGGATCTCTTTTTCGAGAGATTTGAAATTCACGCTCCGGGCCTCGATATCTTTTGAGATCCGTTCATCTTCAAAGTTACGCAGCGAAAGGGTAAGGCGGCCTTTCTGAGAAGCAAAAATGACCATTTCAACTTCATCAGGATAAAGCTGCAGCGTCACTGTCGAATAGGAACGCTGTGTATCGGTATTTTCAGCAAAGTTGTTTCCCCAGCGATTGCCGACAGCAAGGACTTTGACATTCTGCAATATGGTGATGGTCACGGTATCAAGAGAGTTATCCCCCCGCATATCAGGAAACCTGAATGTTCCCAGCACGTCCACGTTGTCGTTGGGCTGGATCAGATGATTGACCGCAGAAACAGGATCGACAGGAATACTCACTGCCCGGCACTGATCTTTGACGATGGCTGAAAAACCGTTGCGGAGCGTCACCGGCTTCAAATCAGAATACTGCAAAAGCTGTCCGGGGATCACAGTCACTTCCAACCGCCGTCCGACGACCCGGGCTCTTTCTTCCCAGGGGATCTCACGGCTCCGGTTGAAACTGTCTTTTTCACGCCGCACCCGGTGAGGGGCGATATCAGAGACCTTGATCTCCTGCCCTTCCACCATACTGGTTTTGACCTGAATCAATATCCGTTCTTCGGAGGTACCGCGGATCTTGGCTTTTTCGTGTTCCAGCTGTTTATAGGTCAGCATAAAGGCGAGCAGACCAAAAATAACAGCCAACAGCAACAGCATTTTCTGACGCATAATGAATTTCTCCCAACTTTAATATATCAACAGTGTACTTTTTTATACTATACCAACATTCTGTAAAAATTTCCAGTCATAAAGAAATTTTTTCGCAAAAAAACTGCAGTTGTCTGTCGTTATCCACCGATTGCCGCCGTAAACCGAAGCAGTGCTGAGTCTCAATGTACTGCCCCCAAAAATGATACTCATAGTCTGTAGAAACAACTCCTTTCGACAAGTATATTTAGTAAAATACTAACTAAACAGGAGTTTTGAGAATGTCTGACATCCGTCAAAAATTCGGAATACGTGTCCGGGAATTACGAACCGCTCAAGGTTTATCTCAGGAAAAACTGGCAGATCTGTCCGGTTTGCACCGGACTTATATCGGCGGCATTGAACGGGGAGAACGCAATGTCAGTTTGGAAAATATACAAAAAATAGCACTTGCCTTGTCAGAAAGCTTGAGCTCTATAATGACTGGCTTGGACTCATAAAATGAACAGGACAATATTCAGATGAAAGCATTAACAGCAATGTCTGCAGCAGAACGCAAGCAGACTTCAGAGGAATTGATCAAAGATCTTTTTGTAGATTTGCGCAGCAAAGTCAATAAATGGGCGGCTCTGACCCAGCAAACTTCCCAGGCCCGTATGGGATATATAGGTCAGCATCTGACCAGCATCGTCACAGGCCTCCCCGGCAGTAAAACAGGTGCGAGAGGTGATGATCTGGTCCATCAGGACGGAAAACACAGCGAAATAAAGACCTGTTACAGAGTCGATCAGCTCGGGGAATGTAAAAAATGTCACACCAAAGTGGCAATCCAGGATTACCAGTGTCCTTTTTGCGGCAGTGATGACCTGATACGCAAAGATGATTCAAAGTGGCTGCTTGGCATTCCTGCAACAGATTTTGCAGAAAAGGAATTTAATGATCTGTTTAAGAATGTAAACTTTTATCTGGTTCTTTTTGAATTTGAGGACTTGAATAAGCCGGAAAACATTATCATATCCATCTGGTCCGTCGATCCCTGCCATCGCGGTTTTTCATACTGTATGCTTGATTACTACAAAAATATCTGGACTAAATCCAAATCCCACGCGCCTTTTAATCTTTGGCCCTATTCTCTGAAATTTGAATTAATGTCCCCAACATTGATCTATCGCTCAATGATTGATATTCAAGGAAATATAAATACACTGCTGTTCCCGGAAATAACCGCTCCTGTTCCCTGCAATTTATCCGATTTGACAACACTCCCCGCCCGTTCTTTTCACCAGCCTTCACTGGTCAAACTGGCAGAAACATACGGCATTACAGTAAGCGTAAAATCTTCAGCTTCTCAAATATTGAGACTTCTGCAGGAATACAGGACAAACAACAACATACCCGATGCAACTTTGATCGAGCAATTACAAAAAGTGATGTATGAGCATCGTATCAAAGAGTATATCGACCTTTTACCGTCAAACGCCAGATAGTTCGCATTTTCAGCACTTTTTACAATTTCCTGACAAAACTCCAATGACAGCAGCTCTTCAAAAAAGCAAGTCTTCCTCCTGATGCATACGGGAAACGATTGTACTGTAATAAGAAAAGTCTTTTTCAACAGCAATACATTTTCTTTTTAAATGTGATGCCGCAAGTACGGTTGCACCGCTTCCAGCAAAAGGGTCTGCGACCAGATCATTTTCGTTACTGCTGGCTAATATCAGGCGGGTCAATAACTTTTGAGGTTTCTGGGTCGGATGAAAGCGTGGTTCTGCATAAAAATCAATATCGTCCCACACATCCGTAACCCCCATCTGCGGATTAAAAGTCTGTGAGATTTTTTCGTACGGATAATCAAACATCAAAACTTGCTGCAATCTTTCCCATAGCTCAGCCGTTGGAAATTGCTCACAGATATTTTTCCCGGTATAGATGCTCCACATCCCTCCGCCGTTTGATTTCACTCCCAGAGCTTCATTGATTTCCCGGGAGGATAATTTGAGATCCTGCTGGCGTTTTTTGAGAAGTTCTCTGGAAAAAGGAATATTATCTTTGATCAAGAACAGTATGCTCTCCGTCACATTGGGAAACAGTTTATAATTCCGGGTCGCTCTTCCAGACACTGCACGCATTCCCTTATTCACTATTATCTGCTGCCGTAACGAAAAACCGCACTCTTTCAGGACGGGAACCAGAAGAGCCAATGTCCGGAAATAACCGAACAGGTAAAAGGTCCCCCCGTAACGCAGTGTCCGGTAGATTTCTTTCAACCACGGCTTACACCAGGTGATATAGTCTTCTTCAGTCTTCCACTGATAGTCCCACTTTTCACCGATAACTTTCCAATAAGGCGGATCGGCAATATACAAATCGACGATATTATCAGAAAGATTTTTCAGAACATTCAAACAGTCATCGTTAAATATTCTACTGTCTCCTGTTTCGTAACAAGCGGCCCCTGGACATTCCTTTATAAACATACCATTCCTTATTTATTTGCGCTGTGCTCATACCCCGGGTAATATACCATAGCAGGACAGCTTTTTCAAATCAGATTTAAACATTTCAACAATTTTCATCTTCCCCTCCTTTAGCCTCCCCGTTATTTCTGCCCCCCTGCGAATCAGAAAAAATACCGCAAGAAAACAAAACATAAATCCATAGAGTCAAAAACAATTAAAAAGAAGCGGTCTGTAAAAACTTTCCGGAAAAAGAAAAGTTACTTTACCTACCCATATCAGGGAGCTGCTGCTATCTGATAACAGGGAGATAATATACAAGGGAACAGAATGAAAAAAAATACATTTTTTTCAAAATTTCGCTTGCATTTTGGAACATTTTGGTGTAAATTGGATGTGTGTGGATCATTTTGGAAAAATAATAAAGAAATTATGCTGCCTTTTTGCGGACTTGACAATTGCCTGGTCGATGCCAACGGCCGGATACGCCTGACTCAGCGTGTGGTAGAGGACTTCCTGCGGGAAGGTGCCTCCGACGTTGTTATGCACGGCTTACCGGAAGGGTGTATTGCCATTTATCCTGAATCCGTCTGGAAACGGATGCGTGCCTCGGTACTGAATACCCCGGAACAAATGGGCAGCAGTTTTTCAGTGCGCAGTGCTATGCGGCGTTTCGGAGCATTGACCGCTTCAGAAAATATCAGCCGGCAGGGCCGGATCACACTTCCGGCACTTTTGCGGCAGCACGCCAATCTGGACTCAGGAACAGAAGCAGTCGTCGTCGGTGTTGAAATCGGCGTTGAAATTTGGGAAAGTGCAAAATTCCGTCAGGAAATGGAATCTGCACGGCAGCGGGAACAATTGAAACGGGAACGGGAATTTACAAGAGAGGTGGAAGAAATTTGACGATGGAAAGATGTTTGAGAAATATATTTTTGATTCTTTTGCTGCTTTCTATGCTCCTGCTTCTCGGATCAGGCCGCCGGGCCGATCTGCCCCCGGAACTTTCAGAAGCTGAACAGGCTGCACTCTGTTTAAGTCACATCGTCCCCAAAAATGAAACCGGCGAATGGCGTACAGCCGCAGCCAAAAATCCCCTTTGGCTGCTGAGAGTCACATCCAACAGTGTCCGGAAGTAAACTGAGGTTACAAAAAAACGTAAATTTTCCTGATTTTTTAGGCTCTTCTAATGGAAAATTTCAAAGCCGCGGTGTATATTATGAAAAATCATATAGATCTCGCGTTTTTTTATTGCCGCAAATGTTAGTCAAGGCTAACATTTTCCGAAAATACAAGGACACTTTTGGATGAAAACTAAAAAGGGCACACCTCCCCAAGAGGGAAATACCAAAGAAATGACTCTTGCAGACCTTCCCGTTGGAAGCACTGCTACGATCGTCAAGATCCTGCCTGAAATGCGGGGACGCAAAAAATTTGCCGACGTGGGCTTGGTCGTCGGGTCTGAACTTCTCATAGAAGCTCACGCCCCTCTCGGCGGCCTGATCCGGGTCAAGGTTCTGGAAACCAGTATGGCTCTTCATAAGGATGATGCCGCCAACATCATTACAGAAAAGGCCCCTGAAAAATGAAGCAGACTTTCCGTGTTCTGCTTGCCGGAAATCCGAACTGCGGCAAGACCAGCATTTTCAACGCCCTCACGGGCACACGCCAGCACGTCGGCAATTATCCCGGCGTGACCGTCGAAAGCAAATCCGGTTGTTTTTCCATCGGAGAAAGAGAAATCGAACTGATCGACCTGCCTGGAGTTTATTCCCTCTCTTCCAGCTCTCCTGAAGAGGAAATCGTTTTCAAAGAGGTCACAGCTCCCGGCATTGACCTGATCATCAATGTGATCGACTCTACGATCCCTCAGCGCAGTCTCTATCTGACCACCCAGCTGGCAGAGCTCCATATTCCGATGCTGCTGACTTTCAATATGAGCGACGATGCCCGCAAAAAGGGGATGAAATACAATATCCCCAAACTCGAAAAGTATTTCGGTTCCCCCATCGTCCAGACTGTTGCGTCGCAAAATGGTGGGATCCAAACCCTTTTGAACCGTCTGAATGAAACCCTTTCCTCCCTTGAGGATCACGGCGTACCGATGCTCTCTTACGGAGCAGACATTGACGATGCCATCAACGCGGTGGCCGAAAAAATCGATTCCCTCAATGTCGAAAAATTCCGTCACGTCCCTTCCCGCTTCTTTGCCATCAAACTTCTTGAACACGACACCGCTGCTATGCGGATCGAAGAATTCAAGAGTACCGCTTCTGTCGTAGAAGAACAGATCAAACACCTCTGGGACAAACACGCCATCAATGCTGACACCTTTATGGCCGACCGCCGCTATGCTATGCTGGCCGGAGCCTGCCGGGATACCATTTCAATGACTCAGGAACGGCGGCGTGAGATCTCGGACAAGATCGACCTCGTCCTTACCAACCGCTTTTTGGGATTGCCTATTTTTCTGCTTATTATGTATGCGGCGTTCTGGTTCACTTTTACCTGTTCAGAACCTCTGATGGAGTGGATAGAAATTCTTTTCGGCTGCCTCAAAGACGGGATCGGAAGCGTATGGTCGCCTGACAAACTGCCCTTTTTCCGTTCAATGGTCATTGACGGCATTATCAGCGGCGTGGGCGGAGTCATTGTTTTTCTGCCCAATATACTCTTTCTCTTTTTTGCCATTGCCATACTTGAGGATTCAGGTTATATGTCCAGAGCCGCCTTTATTATGGACGGCATTATGCGTACTTTCGGCTTGCAGGGACGTTCATTTGTGCCGCTGGTGCTGGGGTTCGGCTGTACAGTTCCCGCCATTATGGCCACCCGAACCATTGAATCCGACCGTGATCGTGCCGTCACCATTATGGTGCTGCCTTTGATGAGCTGCAGTGCAAGGCTTCCTATTTATGCTCTGCTGATTCCGGCTTTTTTTCCGAAATATCAGGCTCCTGTAATGTTCCTCATCTATATCATCGGAATTCTGGCCGCCCTGACTGCTGCAAGGCTGATGAAATCGACACTGTTCAAAGGGGACGGCGAAGTCTATCTTATGGAACTGCCCCCCTACCGGATGCCGACTTTGAAAAGTCTCTGTCTTCATATGTGGGACAGAAGCAAGATGTATCTTCACAAAGCGGGAACTGTGATCCTCGCTGCCAGTATACTGCTTTACATCTGCAACACTTTCCCTGAAAAGAAACCGGAACAATTCCGCAAGGATTATGCTGCAGAAATTGCCAATCTCCAGAAAGCCAACTCTTTAGATCCGGAAAAACTTGCCGCGGCCGTCAGACTTCCGGGGCTGACAGCAGAACAAGTTTCACAGATCATAGAAACAAAAAAACTTTCTGCCGATCAGCTCAAAGAGATCGACCGCAATAAACTTACAGCTCTGCAACAAAAGCTCGTCCAAAGTGCAGAAAGGTACAATATTGCCGTTGCAGAACTTGAAAACGCCAGAAAAGCAGAACTTATGGAATGGACCATTTCCGGCAGAGTCGGCCGTTTTCTTGAACCTTTTATGCGTCCCATCGGCTTTGACTGGCACGTTACTACAGCCACGATCGCGGCTCTGGCGGCCAAAGAGGTGTTTGTTTCCCAGTTAGGTATTCTTTATTCTCAAGGAGAAACCGATGAGACCTCTCAGAATCTCAGAAACATCCTCATCAAGACCTATACACCTTTACAGGCCTTTTGTATGATGCTTTTCTGCTTGCTTTCCATCCCCTGCCTGGCAACTCTTGCCATTATCAGGCGTGAGCTGAACTCGTGGAAAATGGCAATCATTGAAGGTGCTGCAATGTTTTCAGTCGCTTACATAGCCGCCTTTATCGTCTATCAGGCGGGAACTTTGCTCAACATCGGCACAAAACTGCTCAGTTAAGCCTCCCCAAAAGGAAATCTTGAGTTCCTTCATCCGGAAACAAAGGAGTTTTCAGTCCGTGAAAAAAATGACAATGCGTAAGCTGGCAGAGCTGTGCAACGTCTCTGTTTCAACTGTTTCCCGGGCACTTTCGGGCAGCGGCAAAGTTGAGCGGGAAGTGGCTTTGCGTATTTACAATGAAGCCAAACACCGGAACTACCGTTTCAACGATGCTCACATCCGTCATTGGGGGTTGTTGTGCAAATTTGACGGAGAGTCCGGTTCTTACGAACTTTCGATGCTCGACGAGTTGACGCGTTGTATTCTTGCCCGTGGCGACACTTTTGCCATACTTCCCAAATGCTGCCCTGAGCTGATCCGGCGGGATTGGTACGACGGGGTGATTGCAGTTTCCTGGCTTACAGACGATGAACTTGCCAAATTGTGCAACTTCAATGTTGTTCTGGTGAATAATTACTCCATCCACCGTGAAAGGATCTGGAGTGTCTATTCTGACGATGAATTGATGATCCGTGATGCTGTCGATTACCTTGTGGGCAAAGGGCACAGCCGGATATGTATCTGGAACCGTTATGACATCAACGTTTTTTCTGATGTCCGGCGGATCAATACATTTCAGCAGATTATGCGGGAACGCAAATTGAAGCCGTACATTTATTACTGGGACACGATCAAGGTCGAAACAAATCAACTTGAAAATATGGTTGCCGACGGCATAACAGCCATTCTGCTGCCGGGGGAATTTTCATTAAAGAACTTGAAAGCTCTTTTCAATATTCCTGTTATCCGTATTCCGGAGCAATATTCTGTCATCACTTTGGAAAACCGTTACTTTTCCCCCTACAACACCCCTGCCCTGACCACCTTTGAGCAGGATTTTGCAAAACTTGCAGAAGCGGCACTGGCAACGGCAGAACTTCTGAGAAAATCTCCCTCGGGTTCATCCGTCAAAAACCAGAAGATCCCCTACATCTTTCACGAACGCCAAAGCGTAGCTTCTTTATCTTCTGACCGGGATCGTGATTGAAGTGCTTTTGCCTGAGGCAAGACAACGCAGAACAGCTGTAAAATTTTTCACGCTGTGCGGTAAATTGGTGGGTAACACCTCTTCCAGCAGGAACTTTCCCTGTTCTGCCGCATAAAAGCCGCTGCCGGGAAGCCTGATCCCATTGTCAGAAGTCAATACCAATGCAACGGGAAGCATCGCAGGAATACTCAATAAATTACGGAATGATTCTGTTCACGGAATAAAGGCAAAAAAAATGGTAGTCCTGTAAGGATTCGACACCGAAGGTGAGCCGGAGCAAAGCGGAGGCAACCTCCCGCCAAAGAATCATTACAGCATTTTCAATGCTGTGGAAAGTAATTTATTTGGGTATTCCGGAGGAAAATTTATTTTACGCAGGAATACTCAATAAATTACGGAATGATTCTGTTCACGGAATAGGGCAAAAAAAATGGTAGTCCTGTAAGGATTCGAACCTCAACAAAGTGAACCAGAATCACTTGTGCTACCGTTACACCACAGGACTACTTAGACAACTTTCAGGCGGCTTATGCTTTACAGCATCCTTGCCTTTCGTTGTTTCATAATATACATCTATTTTTTCAATTTTTCAAGCAAACTTTTGAAAAAAAATCAAAAAAAACTTATTTTGCTGAATTAAGAGCTTTAGTCAATGCCATTTCGAGCAGATCCATAGTCCAGCGGACATCAGAATTTGCTCTATGCGCCTGCATTCCCTCTTTGCTTTCCAGATGAAAATAGACCCGGAGGCTTTGCAATCTGTAACTTGGCAGCCCGGGATGAACTTTTCGCATCAGTCTGACCGTATCAATGGTTTTACCGTCCCACAGGGGCAATCCGCACCTGGCGAGAGATTCCTGCAGGAATCCCAAATCGAAGCGTGCATTGTGAGCGGCGAGGGTACTTCCCTTGGCAAATTCAATGAACATCTTTCCCACGGTGCTGAAATGTGGAGCGTCGATCACCATTTCATCGGTAATATGATGCACAGCGATCACATCCTGCGGGATGGAACGTCCCGGGTTGACAAGGGTATGAAATTCCTGTTCAGATCCGTCCTGATTGACCCGCAAAGCGGCAAGTTCAACGATGCGGTCGCCCACCGGACTCATTCCGGTAGTTTCCACATCAAAGACAGTAAAAGGTCCTAATTCGTACCAGTTCAATCGGTGTACCCTTCCGGAAATTTCATCCGCCATTTCCAAGCGGACTCAACAATGGTCTGAGCATCTTCAAACTTGGGAGCCCAGTTCAATTCCTTTCTTGCCCTGTCACTGCAGGCAATCAGGCGTGCGGGATCCCCTGCCCGTCTGGGAGCGATTTCAAAAGGGATCTTTTTCCCGGTGACAGCTTCAGCGGCTTTGATGATTTCAAAGACAGAAAGGCCGTTTCCGGTTCCGAGATTGTAGTGTCCGCTTTCTTTGGCGTGGAGTGCGAGTTCGTGAGCCTGAGCCAGATCCCAAACGTGGATATAATCCCTGATGCAGCTGCCGTCTGGGGTATCGTAGTCATCACCAAAAAGTTTCAGACACGCCCTTTTTCCGGCGGCAGTTTGCAATATAATGGGTATCAGGTGGCTTTCAGGGCGGTGATCTTCACCGTGAGCCTCAGAAGCTCCTGCGGCGTTGAAATAGCGCAAAGCAGCATAGTTGATTCCGTATATTTCGTGATACCACTTGAGTACTTTTTCAAAACAGAGCTTAGATTCGCCGTAAGGATTGATGGGAACCTGCCGGTCATATTCAGCAATGGGGATTCTTTCGGGCTGCCCAAAGGTGGCGGCCGTACTGGAAAAGACAAAGTTTTTGACCTCCCCCTGAACAGCGGCATCAGCAAGATTGATAGCAGAAGCCAAATTATTGCGGAAATACTTTGATGGATCCGTCATAGATTCCCCCACCAGAGAGAAAGCGGCAAAATGCATTACGGCATCAAATTTCCCCTTCCGGCAGACCTCAATGATCTTTTCCCGGTCGGCCAGGTCGCCGTAAATGAATTCAGCCCGGGGATCCACCGCAGAACGGTGACCGGTAAAAAGGGCATCGAACACCGTCACTTCGTAGCCGTGTTCAAGCAAGTATTCCGTACAAACACTTCCGATGTAGCCGGCGCCGCCGGTAACAAGTACCTTAGCCATCTTTTCACCTGTTATTTTTGCAGTTTACGTTTTATCTGAGTGACAGCTCTGCGCATAGTTTCATCTTTGTCACAAAGCAGTTTCACCTGTTTTTCAGCGTGCAATATGGTTGCGTGATTACGTCCGAAAGCCGCCCCTACGGCAGTAGATGAATCAGTTGTCAGTTCTCTGGCGAGCACCATTGCCACCATACGGGGTTCGGCAATATTCTTTGTTCTTTTTGAACCGAGCAGATCAGCGATGGTCAGATTGAAAAACTCTGCCACAGTTCTCTGGATATCTTCGATACTGATGGATCTTGATGTGATTTCTTCAGCGATCTGGGCGTGGAGCTGTTCTTCGGCATCGGCCACAGAAAGATCCGCTTTTCCGCTCAAAGAAGCGTGGAAAGAAAGTGTCATAAAAGCACTCTTGAGCCGGCGGACACTGGAACGGATGTTCGTTGCCAGAAATTCCAGGACATCATCCGGCAGCCAGGTATTGGTGAGGATATTTTTCCGCCACATCCGCAAGATCACCATACGGGCCTCAAATTCCGGCATACCGATCTGGCAGATGACTCCTGATTCAAACCGGGTGGTCAGACGTTTGTCGATATCAGCGATTTCGCAAGGCTGGCGGTCACAGGTCATAACGATCTGCTTTCCCTGGCCGATAAGCGTATTGAAAACGCTGAAAAATTCCTCCTGCATCTGCACTTTTTTTGCCAACCCGTGAACGTCGTCGATCAAAAGGACATCAGATTCAAGCAACTGATCCCGGAATTCCACAGTGTTGCGGTGTTCGCTCATAATGCGGTAAAAGTCGTTGACCAGATCACTGCACGGCACACATCTGACGTTGCATCCGGGCCGCATCACTGCGATCTCGTGAGCGATCGCCTGAAGCAGATGAGTTTTGCCGATGCCGTTTGTTCCGTAAATAAAGAGGGGATTGTAAAGGTTGCCCGGCTCAGAAGAAACGGCTCTTGCGGCGGTGTATGCACCATTATTGTCGTCGCTGACGATGAAGTTGTCAAAGGTGGCAGAATTGGCATTCCAGCGGGGAAGAGTTGCCGAAACTCCGGGCACCACAGGAGCTGCTGCAGGGGAAAGTTTTTCAACTTCGGGGAGAGCTGCGGCGGCAGGGGCGGCAGGAATAGGAGCTTCCTCTTTTACGGCAGCCGGTTCCTCACTTTCAAAGGTAAAGAGTTCGGGCTGCTCGGGTTCGTCGTTCACAGCCTCAGCACACTTTTTTTCGCTGGGAACAGG
>JAZUPO010000275.1:0-1939 GCA_045605205.1 Victivallaceae bacterium | reverse complement strand
GTGAATTCAACGGCTTCCCGCCCCTGAAAGTCTACTTTACAGACTCTGCGCGTTCCTGACAAGGGACAATGGTACCGGAAATGCTGCGGGGAAACGCCTTATCCGTAAAAGTCCGAAACTCTCCGTAAGCGTCCGTAATTTTTATGTCTCAAAACACCGCCAATGACCGGATTCGACAAGGAGGGCTTTCAGCCCGACGCAGAGCCTGAACGAAGTGAAGGCAACCGCCCAGATAGTGAGAATTGCATCATTGGCGGAAAGCCAATGAGCAAAGCGGTGGAACAAACTGTGTAATGACGGCAAAATTTATTTTGCAAAGTCATTACAGAGGTTGTTATGCAGCAATTCTCACGGGGGTATAGACAAAAAAAATGGAGCCAATGACCGGATTCGAACCGGTGACCTATTCATTACGAGTGAATTGCTCTACCAGCTGAGCCACATTGGCACCTATATTTCATAATATAGCCCTCATTCACTTACTTTTCAAGAGCGATGGGAGATTTTTTCTCAAAAAACTGTTCTTTTTCCACATTTCCTCTTAGCGGAAATAAAAAAGCGGATATCCTTGAGAGATCCGCTGTATGATTTTTCTTTTACTTTTTCTTTGTCCCTGCGTCAGGTTGTTCTGCAGGTTTGAGCACGGGAGCAGGTTTAGGCCCCGCTTTGTGTTTGACCTTGAATGCCGGTTTCAAATCCACCTTTGGTTTCTGCTTTGAAACGGTGATCTTATCCAATCCGCGGCGTTTGAGATAATCCTTGCTCCGGAGTCCCAACAGGGCAAAGATGATCCTTTCGCGTCCGGTAATAATAGTCACTTCGCAGCCGGAACCGAAACGCAAAGGCTGCTTTTCGTCGATCAGCAATATTTTCACAGGATAATAGTTGATACCGTCTTTGAGGATAGGCAGCTGATAAACAAAGTCAACTTTTCCTTCAAAGTAACCGTAGTCCAGATAGTTGTACTGCTTGGCATAAATACGGACTCTCTGTCCGGATTCGACCTTGAACACCTGTTTTTCACTGATGAGGCCTATGATCTTTTTACGCTGATTGGCCGCAAATTTGATCACAGTATCGCCTTTTTCGTAATAACCGCCGGGGCGGGGGGGAGAATCTGTGATGATCCCTGCATCGGGAGCACGCAAGATATAATCTTCCAAGTGGCGTTCAGCCATAGCAAGTTCATCCCGTTGACCTTTAAGTTTGTGCCGGAGAAGCCGCAACTCTTCCTCAGCCTGATCCACGATCTGTTTTGCCATACCGTCCTGAAGTTTTTTCCAGTCCTCTTCCAGACGGGCCACCGCCATACGGCTGGTCAGGTGATCAAGTTCGACTTTCAGAAAATCACGGCGTGTCACGACTTTTTGGTCATAAAGTTTCTTATACACATCAAGCTCAGTTGTTGCCTTGGCGAGTCTTTCTTTAGCCTCTGACAACTGATTCTTTGTATGCCGGTAATAGGCGGGCAGCGGATCTTTGAGAAGCAGCTCCAAAGCCTTTTCTTTGACGGAAATATTAAGTTCCAGTTCTTTGACAGCATTTTTGAGCCGTGTGATCTCATCGTGCTGATTCCGTGCATCAAATTCCAGCAGAGCTTCACCGGGGGCGACCTCTTCACCGGGGAAATGAAGCACTTTTGTAACTTTGGCACTGACAAGAGTCTTGAGTTCGTACTCCCGGATACCTTCCACGTTTCCGATGCCTGAAACTTCATCGTCCATAGATCCGAAGATCATAACGCCGAGCATAACAAGCACCAGGGCAATAATAGTGAGAATAATGCGCTGGAAGACTTTGAGCTGCTCCCGCATACGGATTCTGTTTTGCTGAGGCATAATAATATCTCCTTATGCTTGGATAGCCATCTTGCGTTGAGTTTGATAAAGGTCACGGTAGATCCCCTGCTGAGCCATAAGCTCATCGTGGGTTCCCTGCT
>JAZUPO010000274.1:0-31360 GCA_045605205.1 Victivallaceae bacterium | reverse complement strand
CACAGAACGACATGGCTACGATCCGACTTGTATATGGATTATCTGAAACGCCAGATCACCGAACTCTGTACCCATTACGGAGAGATCCACGGCATCTGGTGGGATATGAATGTACCTCAACTGGCTGACACTTCAGTGAATGCATTGATCCGGAAACTGCAGCCCAAGGCTGTAATCAACAATCGGGGCTATGATCCCGGAGATTATTCCACTCCGGAACGAAATTTTCAGGATGAAGTGTTCCGGCCGTTTGACGGGATCACCGAAGCCTGCGATTCCGTCAGTATGAACAGCTGGGGCTATTGTGCAGACGACGACCTTTTTTCATCCCGGAAACTGGAGCGTCAAATTGCCCTGTATACGTCGCTTGGGAGCAACTTTCTCTTAAACGCCGGGCCCGGGCCGGACGGAACCTTTCCGGAGCGGGCGGTAAAGCTGCTGAACAGGATCGGCAGCTGGTACAATTGCGTCAAATCGGCATTGACGACACCGCCGTGTCCGCTGCTTCAGAATAAAAACATTCTCTGCACAGGTGGCGGAAAAGAATTGAATCTGATCTTTTTAGAGACTCCTCAGGCTGAATCTGTCCGTCTCGAAGGATTGGATATCCTGCCGGAACGCTGTGAACTTCTGAATTCAGGGGAAACACTCCCGGCAACGTTGGAAGCCAGTGTCTATGACCGCCACCTGGCGCCAATGGTCCGTCTCCGCCATTTGCCCGTCGAACGTATGAATAATGAAATACAAATCATCCGGATGAGTTTTGAAAAAGATGTTATTTGCCCGGCAGATCACAAAACGGTCAAAAATTCATCCGGCAGTGTATCTGAAGAATAAAAGGAGCACTATAAATACTGTAAATACTATGAACACTGATATAGACTTTCCAGTATTCTCTCTCTTCTTATTTATTTTTTCTGCTGCTGGAAAAAACAAATTTCAAGCAGTATACCATTATCACGGCTAAGAAAACTCCAACTTGGGAAGATAAACAAATTAAAGATGTTAAACATATAAACGACTATGTTTTTATGTTTTGTTTTAAAGACGGAACCATAAAAATTATGGACATAGAACCGTTTCTTGACAGAATGTCCGTCTTAAGTTTGATTTTTACTCCTGTTCAAAGGATGAAGAAATATTCAGAAGTTTTGTGTACTTTGCCGGAGATGCTCCGAAATATTCCTTGAAAGCCCGGGAAAGGTGAAAAGGTGAGGAAAATCCCAGGAGTGCAGCTGTTCTTTGGATCGTTTCACCATTCAGCAAGTGGAGTTTTGCTTGCTCCAAACGCATTTCCAGATGACGGCGCATAACAGAGGCCCCCCTCTCTTTCATATAACGGTGTGAAAGAAGAGATACGCTGATATTCAATTCCCGTGCAATATCCTCTCTTCTGAGGGGCATATTCAGGGAACGGCGCAGCAAATTGTCCACATTATCAGCAAAGGTTTTATCAGACCGGGAACAGATACTGCACCTGTGGTGCATCATACTCAGGATTTGAAGCAGTTTGATCCGGGCCTCCCAGAAGCAGGTCCCGCTTTTAAGCATAGAGATCTCTTTGATAAGAGTGCTGAATTTTCCGTCATTATCATCAAATTCAATGGATTTCTCACCGGCAGAAAACAAAGTGTGGATCCCGGCACTTTCACCCTTTTGAAAATAGAGCATCATTCCATTTCTTTCAACGCCGGGGACAGTTCTGATCTCAAGGACTGTTCCGGGAGGAAAAAGCGAAAGTGTCCCGGGCCGGGAAGTTCGCCATTTTTTCTCTCCGGAAAACCGCCATTCTTCGCTGCCTTCTGAAAATCCGATCGTCGCAAGAAAACTTGACAGTACGACCCTGTAGGACTCTCTTTCCCGGAGTCCCGGAAGAAAATGGCTGCGGGCCCGGAGCACTTCAGGCAAACCGTCATTGACGGCGGGAGCTGTATAGTTGTGATAAAATATGTTCATTTGCACTTCTATATATGTTTCTTGCACGATTATCTATTGTGTTTTGCACAAAACAATAGTATAATATACACCGTACATCTGTTATGTCAAGAAAGGAACCGTAAATGGAAACACAATGCACGCCGGCACTCTTTGTCGGGAAAAGCAGAAAAAATATAATTTTTGAAAGTCCCTCTTTGTGTCTTGAACGCTTTGAATATACAAGTTCCGTCGACGGCACAAAGGATTGGTTTGTTTATCATCACGAAGGCACAGGCAAGGATTGTATTCTGATCCTCCACGGCCACGGTTCTCACGGTGACCAGCTGCTTAAAAAGCCGGAATGGATCGCCCTGTGGGAAAGAAATGTCAAAAAATACAATTGCAATCTTCTTTCTCCCAATCTCCGTGATGATGCCTGGATGTGTCCGGCAGCGGCAGATGATCTGACAATGATCCTCAAAGCAGGTCTCCGGGAAAAACTCTGGCGCAGGATCATTATTATAGCAGGCTCTATGGGCGCGTCCGGCGGTTTGATCTATGCTATGCGCCACCCTGAACTGATCGCCGGGATTGCCGCTTTGGGAGCTGCCACTGATATAAAAAGTTATCAACTCTGGTGCGATACTCAGCCTTTGCCGGTTCATAAATCTATCAGCGATGCCATTAAGGCCCATTACCATAGTGATGCAGATTACCAGCTCAACAGCGTTCTTGAACACGCCGAAAAACTGACGATGCCGGTGTGGTTCAGCCACGGCGGTGAAGATGCGACGATCCCGGTTTCCCAAGCCCGGGCTCTGGCAGAAAAAATGGCCGGGAAAAAGAACTTTTATTATGAGGAAATTCCCGGAGGTGATCACAACTCCCCCCTGCCTTTCAAAGAGCGGAGTATTGAAGCAATTTACAACTATCTGGACGACGGAAGCAACTCCTTTTGATACTTTCACAATAAATTGAAGGAATTTTTACTATGAGATACGCAGATACTGCCGAAAAAAGCTACCTTGAACTGGAAAAAGAAAAGGTTTTTCAGGGAAAATCCCCTGTATCGGTACATTGTCCATTGAACTTGCCCTATGGAAAAAGTCTTACATACAGCGATTGTGCTTTCAATGTCTATTCCCTGCCGATACCCCCTGATATGAACAACAGGGACATTACCTGTCAGCAATACCGGGAAAAGATAATGACCCGGATCGTAAGTTTCCTTTTCGGGGAAGCCCCCTTCATTCCGGAATTCCGCCAGAGTATCTGGGAACGTTCCGCCGGCGGTTATCCGATCGTCCACGGAAAATTGTTCGCCACACGTATGGAATATGCCTTTTCCTATTGTACCGATCCTCTGTCAAAGGCTGTTTATGTCAAAGTCACATTGACCAATCATCACACCATCGCCAGAAATGCTGTTGTCCGCAGTTTTCAGTCCTTTACCCCTGAACGGACTGTTTTTGACTATCACTACTTTTCGTTCCGCTGGGACAACGAAAAGTGGAGTCAGCTCGTCAAAGATGAAGCAGCTCCAGTTGTGATCGACGCCGGAAAATTTCAGGTAACAGAAAATGATTGCTTCTCTTTTTCAGACGGAGATTACAACACAGAGTTCGGCTGCTCATTGCCTTACATTGCATCTCCTTATATGCGTATCAAAAAGGGGGAAGGGTTTACCAAATTTGCCTGTGAACTGCAGCCGGGGGAAAGTGCTTCATTTACGATCGCAATTCTCTTTGACGGCAGCTCTGCTGATAAGCTGGACGGTAATTTCGATACGGTCTGTGAACGCAGCAAAAAATTCTGGGACAGCCTTTTGACTGACTCCGGCTGTGTATACGGAAATGCACGGGAGTCTGACATCATCCGTGCACTTCAATGGTGTTCTTTGCAGATGCTTACCGATTTGGACAGCCCCAAACTCGGCCACGTCCGGCAGCCCAGCCAGGGAGGAAGTTCTGAACGCTTCTTTGTGTGGGTCTGGGAAGCGATGCAAAGTT
This sequence comes from Victivallaceae bacterium, assembly GCA_045605205.1. Taxonomy (GTDB): domain Bacteria; phylum Verrucomicrobiota; class Lentisphaeria; order Victivallales; family Victivallaceae; genus UBA1784. The sequence continues at coordinate 27,434 of JAZUPO010000274.1, read as the reverse complement.
TGCGTCCTATGCTCAAACTGGGCCACTTTGCCCCCGTCCGCCAGGTGATCGAGTTTATGTTCAAACTGCAGGATGGCGGCTGCCCCCCGGAAGGTGAGTTCAAGAGCCTTGAAGGTGCCGTCGGGACTACCGGTCCCCGCTGGGCAAATGCCACAGGGGCGGCACTGCTTCTTGCGGCTGAATATGCGGAACTTTCCGGAGATCAATCATTCCGTGCCGAATATCTGCCCAAGATGTTCCGGGCTGCCCGCTGGATCCTGAATGAAGTCAAAGCAACTCAAGTTTACAATCCGGACGGTTCAAAACGCCTGGGGTTCGGCGTTATGCCTAAATGCTGTGCTACCGACGGAGACTTCGGATACATTATCGCCAGTACCGACAGCTGGTCTCTTGCCGGTGTGGAAAGTTTCGTCAAACTGCTGAAAGCGATCCAAGATCCTCAATATGAAGAAATTGCAGCGGCGTGTGCTGAATATCGGCAACATCTTTCAGATGCGATCGATTCGGTGACACATAAAAACGGATTTATTGACCGGAAACTTTCCAATGAAGGAAAAATAGCTCAAGTTTTTGAAATCAGTGCCGGTGCCATTAAATTTCTCGCCAGCGGCTTTGATCCCCGTGAAGAAAGATTCCGGAATCTTATCAAATTCTATGAAGACCGCCTTTTCAACGGCCGGTTCTGCGGGCCTTTGTTTGACAGGATCAACTACATCGGCAACAGCGAAAAGAATATGTTTTCCGCCTATCTGAAGCTCGGAGAGTGGAAAAAGGCACATCTGGCGGCAGCCACATTCCGTTATTGCGGTATGACTCAGGATCTTTATCTTACTCAGGAACGTTATTCTGAAGTGGATGAGGGATTCACCCCCTGGCAGCCCAATTCCAGCGGTAACGGTCGTTACCTGCAGCTGATTATGGATTCTCTTTTCCTGGATTGCGGCGGCGATGAGTATGTGCTTTGCGGCGGCGTTACACCTGTTTCTCTGTTGAACGGGGAAAAATTTGTCCTTGAAAAACTCCATACTTCAATGGGGCTTGTTTCCTTGAAACTTGAAAACAACCGCCTTGAATTGACCCGGAACACGCCGTTTGCTGCCGGAACAAAGTTCCGCCTGCCGGATTATTTCAAAGTCACTGCCGCTTCACCTGAAATCAAAGTTCTGCCCGGAAATTTCTTTGAATTGGAATGTGAGACGGCATCATTGTATTTGCAAACAGAAACAGATATTCAAAAGCTCTTTTGAAATTTTCAGATAAAACTCACTTTCTCTGGCAAAAGAGAGTAAAACAGTACCTATGGTAATTTTATAATGCGCTGTTCCCTTCACGGGCAGGTAAAAACTTTTTTCCAGAAAGTTTTTACACTCCTTTGTCAGAGAACAGAGGCCTTTATGAAAAGTTTTTTCTTCCTGCGACTGGAAAAAATGTTTCAACGGCTGTATAGTATGACTGTGGCAGATATTTCTGCCGCCAACAGCCGAGAAATATCTTGTTAAAGGTCAAAAGTTATTATGAGAAACGTTGCATCTGAAATTTTCGCTCCCGTCGATTTGAAAAATATTGAACTTGAAGGCAACACTATTGTTGACCGTTTGCGTCTCCGGTACAAAGAGTTCCGGCTCTGGGAAGGACAAGCTCCCGTAACTGTGCCGGAAGATGCAAATTTAACCGAGCATTTCAACGATCTCAAAGGGGGCGGTTTCAACCGTCTGACCGATATCACTGTTCCGACGGTAACATATTTTCCTGTCAGTGCTCCCGATCCCCGCCCTGCCGTCATTGTCTGTCCCGGCGGCGGCTACGGTTATCTTGCCTGGGAACACGAAGGTATCGCCATCTGCAACTGGCTCAACACCATCGGATTTTCTGCTTTTCTGCTCAAATACCGCTGTCCGCAACGCCGGGAAAGTGCCTTTGCCGATGCCGCAAGGGCGGTGCGTTTCATCAGAGCCAACAAAGCTGTTTTCAATGTAAGCAAGGTCGGCTGTATTGGATTTTCCGCAGGGGGACATCTGTCGGCGACTCTTTCTGCCCCCGGTTCAAGGCTCCCTTATCCTCCGGCCGATGAATATGACAAACTTCCCTTTGTCCCCGACTTTGCGATGCTCCTTTATCCCGCCTATCTGACAGAGGATGACGGCACGATCAAGGAAGAATTTACCATTGATGCCACAGTGCCCCCCACTTTTATTGTCCAAACCGAAGATGACAGTGTCAGAGTCGAAAACGGTCTTTTCTGGTATCTTGCCTTGAAACGGGCCGGAGTTCCCGTTGAAATGCACCTTTTCCCCGACGGCGGACACGGCTATTCTCTGCACCTGAAAAACAAAAATGTTTCCGTATGGCCCAAACTGGCTGAAACGTGGCTCGCTCAATTTGCCTGAAATATCACTCAACCGGCACAGATCAGCCCTGTGGGGCGGACTGCCGGTCAATGACTGAAAAAAAATCTTGCCTCCCGATAAACTCAGGAGGCAAGATCGTAAGTTTTGAATTTATTTTTTGAATATCGTTTGCGTGTGCTTGATAACATACGCATCTTCCCAATCCAACCCGAAGTGCAGCCACTTCTTTCCCTCGGAAATCATTTTTCCTATTTCCTCAGTATAACGGTTGAAGGAATAGAATCGCAATATCCGTCTGCCGGCACATTTTTCGTTTGCCCATTTGCGGAACTTTTCCAACTCCTTGAGCCCGGCAACTCCTGCGTGATAATCATCAAAGAATGTTTTGAAACGGACCAGATACTCTGTCCACAGCACCAAAGCCTGCCGATATTCGTTGCGGGGGAGTTTTTTGCAGAGCACTTTTGCCATTTCGTTGAGTTTCACATAATCTGCCAGCTCAGTGCGGCTGAAAAGGCTGTAAGGATAAGGAATGTGGCAAGCACCGGCACTGAGCACCAGCTGGTGGACTTTTTTGATAAAGCGTTTGCCTTCGGCAACATCTTTGCCGAACAAGGCATTCCACATTCTTTTCTGTACAGCATTGCGTTTTTTGCAGTACAGGGCATTTGCCATACAGTAGAAGTTGATACCGTAAACGTGCCAATGGGGCACGTGGAACTGGGTCCAGAGACCGTCAGAACCGATTTCCTGATAGAATTTCACTTCATCAAACACATCGTCGGTATGGATCATCGGCAGAGAGATGTAGAAATTCACCCCCATAAAGTATTCGTACACGCCGAATAAACCGCCGTTTTTGACCTTCATCCAGCGTTTATGATCCTCGGCATAGTGGGAATTGACAGGACACTCAGGATCGTTGATCTTGTGATTGATACATCTCCAATAGTTGGCAAGGGCACTGCGCATACCTTTATCCACACTCATCCCCTCACTGGGACGGCAGTAATTGATATAGGCTCCAAATCCCAGAGTCAAAGTGCACTTTTCTTCCCGCAGCCGGGTGTTGACATATTTTACAAGCTGATGATAGATGCGGTTTGCCAGATGGACGTGTTCAGAAAGGCTGTACAGCTCGCCTTTCTCATTTTTATCGTAGAGTTTGCTGCACTCTTTGCATTCGCACCATCCGAATCCGTCGTTGGGGGACAAATTCAAGGATTTGATACGGGGATGAGTTTTGCTGTATTCGATGATATTTTTGACCAATTCTTCACGCAGTTCAGGATTGGTGGTGCAAAGCTGTTCGCTCAACAGCAAGGCACTTTTAGCGGAAGAGGGCTTGATACGTTCACCGTTACGCTCCGCAAAAAATTCCGGATGAGTTGCCGCATATTTTTCTGCGGGAATCAGAAAGCTGAAGTTATGTCCGCCGCCGCCGATTTCAATGCCCCGCAATTCAAAATAATCCTGCAGCTCCGGCGTGATATCTTCATAGTATTTCAGCCAGGTCTGAAGAAAGTTGAGTTTGTTTTTGACCATCCAGTCCGCAATGATATAATCTTCGTCGGTAAAGGGGAATTCCTGCACCAGCCCCCTCAGTTTCAAAGCAGGCACCCGGTTGCGGATCGCATATTTGCCAACAGGCAGCACGACTTTGCCGCCGACAACATCAAGATGATCGATCCCCGGCTCAAAGAAGCAGTAGCCGAGATATTCTTCTGCGAAATCATAGACGGCGTAAAGGATCTCCAACGTCGCAGGAGCTGTGAAAACGAGAGCATTTTCCAGAACTTTCAGCGAAAAACCTTTGGCATTTTCCTTGATTTCAAAGCAAACCTTCACTCTCTGATCGGAGGTATTTTCACTTGCAAAACGTCTCTTTACCAGCCGCTCGAGTTCTTCAGCAGCCAACTTCAGCCGTGCATCATCGGCGGCATTTATAAATTCAAGCCTTGTACGGCGGCTTAAAATCAAATCTTTTACCATTTTTTATTCCTTCTTTTACAAACCCGGAACCGTTATTTGTGATGTTCATAACACCAACAGCGGCCTTTTGTGTTTAATATACACGCAACAAGGCTTTTTTACAAGGCTCTTATCTTTCTGATGTAATGGAATTTCCGTCAACGGACAAAGTGAAGTTTGTTCCTTTGACAGAATAATCCAATTTTTTACCGGCAGATGGCGAAACGTACTCTTTTTGAAGATAACCTGGAACGAGCTGTGACAGTTTGCCCGGATATTTTCCGTGTTCGATTTTGTAAATTTTCAAAGCGAGGGCAGTTCGTCCCATAATAATACCCAAACGCTGGCGTTTTGCGGCGTTTCCAAATACCCCGGTTGCGGAAATTATTTCCTGCTGCTCTGATTTTTTCAAATCAGGAATACGTTTTACTGCATCAAAAAATCCCCGATACCGGGCGGTATTCAGATACGGTGCATAGAAAAATGCGGCTGTTTTCCCTTTGCTTTCAGGTGGAACAGCCAAATAAAATCCTGCTTCACAGGGAAGATGAACTTTCCAGTTTTTGCTCCAGACAAGGAGTTTCCGGTAAATCGGCAAAAGAGATTTATCTTCCGGACCATATTGAATCAATGTACTCACCCATATATTACGGGCCGCAGTCCGTATCAATTCACAAATCAGATATGGTGTATCGGCTGGAATCAAACTTTCAAGTTCCGGATATTTCAAAAGTTCCGGTAAAACTTTTTCTTTTTGATTTGTCCGGTAATAAAGTTCGGCAATATCAGAGCGGTGACGCACCAGAGAAAGGAAATGCTGCAAAGAGAAAAAATGCAGGACATCCCTTTTTCCAATATATGCGGCACTTTTTTGCAAACCGATCAGATATTTTTCCAGCTCCGGAGAGGTGAAAAATTTTATTGTGTACTCTTTTTCATCTGCGGGAATGGTATCTTTTTTCCAATTATACTTCCCGGAACGGGGAGGATTGTACTTTGAGTGTTTGGTATAAAATTCAGGATCGACCAATCTTTTCAATTCCGGGGGTTCCTGTTCCGCTGCACGGCAGGGAGTGATCCCAAGTGCGGCAGCTGTTGTCTCCATTGTATTTTTGGCCCATACTCCTGTGCCCCACGCTGAAATCCAGAGGACACACATTGATCCGGTAAAAATCCCGGCAAAAACAAGAATATTTTTCCAGGATCTTTTTGACCTTTTGAGAGTATACCATAACCACACTACTGCAGCAATCAGGTTCACACCAAACATAATATATACCGCCGGCAGCATCGACAGATGCAGACTGAAAACATCCCGCTTTGCAGTTGCAAAAAAGTTTACAAATGCGGCAATTCCGTAATATTGGGGCAGAAAAAGCAAATGCCCGATGAGAAAAGCAACGCCCAAAGTCCACAATAAGGCCCAATACCATTTTGAAAGATTTTTCCGGCAGTTGTAACTCCATAAAAAAAGAATGATCCCGCTGAAAAAAACGATCATTCCCAATCCATACATAAGGTCCCACGGAATATTGATATTTTCTGCGATAAAAGAAAGATGCGGTGTTTTTTTCAAAAGGATTTCTTTGATTGGTCCTTTGCAGAAAATGAGTGCAGCTCCCGTCAAAAGAGCCACCCCAACTCCGGCAGCACTCCAACAGACTGCGTACTTGGTTTTTTCTGATCCGCCAGCCATAAATGCGGCAATCAACACGCCGATAAAGGCAAGTGCAAGAAGAATTATCAACTCAGCCACATTTCACTCCTTTCAATGAATACATCTCAAAGGTAATATATCATAGCCCAAAGGTATTTACAACTGCAGTTTACAGGTTTTCAATCATTTTCTGCAGAATTATGAAATTTTCAGTTTTGAAAAAACTCTTTGGAGATTTTTTGAAGTTCAAACGGCTTCAGAATGGCCGGGGACTTCAAATTGAAAACAGACGAAATTCCGGGAATTTCAAGCGGGAAATCATTATCACCTTGTATCACAGAGCGGTGAAAAAGACAAAAAAAATGGCATCCTCAACGGGAGTCGAACCCGTGTTGCCGGGATGAAAACCCGGTGTCCTAGGCCTCTAGACGATGAGGACGCTTGTTATCATCAATAACAATCGCAATAGAGCGGAGCCATCTGTTTGACAGATCATCTTTCCGCAACGGCTTCGCTTTTTCAGCTTACACCTAAAAAAAACCGGACAGCAAACCTATCGGCTTGTTATCCGCAGCTTTAGCGAGAATGGTGGGCGGTACGAGACTCGAACTCATGACCTCTGCCGTGTGAAAGCAGCGCTCTAACCAACTGAGCTAACCGCCCATAAAAATGGCATCCTCAACGGGAGTCGAACCCGTGTTGCCGGGATGAAAACCCGGTGTCCTAGGCCTCTAGACGATGAGGACGCTTGTCATTACTAACATAACTCTAATATACACCCCAAATTCACATTTGTCAAGCGTAATTTTAATTTTTTTTACAATATTCCGCAACTTTTCAGGGCAGCGGCCAATTTTTCACGATTGGCAGGGGCCATTTCACACAGAGGCAGACGATATTCCTCAGTACAATGTCCCGCCATTGCCATAGCAGCTTTGATGGGAATGGGATTGGTTTCAATAAAGAGATCTTTGAAGACCCGGTAATATTTACGGTGCAGAGCCAGAGCCGCAGCAAAATCACCCGTCAAAGCGGCCTCCACCATTGCACTGAGTTCTCCGGGGATCAGGTTGGAAGCCACACTGATGACGCCTTTGGCTCCCACTGAAATCATAGGAACAGTCAGAGAGTCATCTCCGCACAGCACAGCCGTATCCACCTGTTCAAGAATCTCAGAAACACGGTCGACACTGCCGCCGGCTTCTTTGACAGCCTGGATCATAGGATTGCTGACAAGACGGACAATGGTGTCCACATTGATGGAAATTCCACTGCGGCCGGGAATGTTGTAAAGCACCACAGGCAGCTGACATCTGTCCGCAACTGTTGAAAAGTGACGGTAAAGCCCTTCCTGAGTAGGCTTATTATAATAAGGTGTCACCTGCAATGTGGCGTCGGCTCCGATGGCTTTCGCTTCGTTGGTCAGGTAAACAGCTTCTTCTGTCGAGTTCGCTCCGGTCCCGGCGATGACCTGACATCTGCCGGCGGCACATTTGACCACAGCTTCAATGATTTTGAGATGTTCTTCAGGACTGACAGTAGGAGATTCTCCGGTGGTGCCCACCGGAACAACTCCGGCGACTTTTCCGGCAATCTGTTTTTCCACCAATGCCGTCAATGCGTCGTAGTCCACTGCCCCATTGCGGAAGGGGGTGATCAATGCCGTGTATACACCTTTGAATTCCATAAAAATCACCAAGCTCCAATTTCTGAAAATATTTAACTTAACAACCGTCATTTGCGGCCAAACTTGCATTCGGTATAAAATATCACCATTTCAAATACTTTTCAATACCTCTGTCCCCGGGGAATGAGGATTTTTTTAAAAAATATACCGCTCCCCCCACTATTTACCGGAATGAAGCTCTTTTTTTCATATTTTCTTTGAAAGAAACGAATTTCTGTGCTATATTAAGAAATGGAAAACAAGGAACACAATTCAATAAAAAATCCCCGTCTGGAAGCTCTCAGCAAAGCTGTGATCTCTTATCCGGAACAGCTGCCCGTTTCCGCTAAGATCGGCGAGATCAAAGAGCTGTGGCGGCACAATCAGGTCATTATCGTCTGCGGTGCCACCGGTTCCGGAAAAACCACTCAGCTCCCCAAAGCGGCACTTGAGCTGGGATGCGTTTCCGTCGGCTGCACCCAGCCCCGACGGATCGCCGCTACTGCTATGGCAAGACGCCTGGCCAGCGAATTGCAGGTTCCTTTCGGCGAAGGCGTGGGATGCAAGATGCGTTTTCAGGAAAACACCTCCCCCGCCACCTTTCTGAAATTTATGACCGACGGTATACTGCTGGCCGAAAGCCGCTCTGACCGGCTGCTGAAAAAATATGATGCTCTTATTATCGACGAAACACACGAACGTTCTCTCAATATCGACTTTATTCTGGGAATGCTGAAACTCCTCTGTTCCAAAAGACCGGATCTTAAAATCGCCATTTCATCGGCGACCCTTGATGCGGGAGCATTTTCAGACTTTTTCGACGATGCCCCCGTCATCGACATTGAAGGCCGCACCTTTCCCATTGATGACGTTTACCTGCCTCCGGAAGAGGACGAAGAACTCCCGGAACTGGTGGCTCGAGGCGTCGAAACCTATCTGCGGCAACATCTCAGGGGAGACGCCTTGGTATTCCTGCCGGGGGAGCGGGAAATCCGGGATACCGCCGATATGCTCAACGGCAGAAATTACGGCGGCGTTGAAGTGCTCCAGCTTTACGGCCGCCTCAGTAATGCCGATCAGCAAAAGGTTTTTCATCCGGGGAAACTCCGCAGGATCATTCTCAGTACCAACGTGGCTGAAACCTCTCTGACCATACCCAACATCCGCTGCTGTATCGACTCCGGCCTCGCCCGGGTCAAAAGGTACAATCCCCGCAGCCGCATTGAGGAATTGCAGCTTGAAATGATCTCTCAGGCCTCGATGCGGCAGAGACGGGGACGGTGCGGACGAACCGGCCCGGGGCTGTGTATCCACCTTTACGGAACTTCAGATGAAGAACGTGCTATGCCGCAGACCGATCCGGAAATCCGCCGGGTCTCCCTTGCCGGAGTCATTCTGCAAATGGCAGCGTTACGCCTGCCCCGGATCGATAAATTTCCTTTTCTCAATCCTCCAAATCCGGCAGCGGTCAGAGAAGGTTTGCGTTCCCTTTACGATCTTCAAGCCCTGGAACGCTCCGGCGAACCCACACACCTGGGGTACCGTCTGGCCCAATTGCCTCTCGATCCCCACATCGGAGCAATGCTCGTTGCCGCAGAAAAACGCAAATGTCTGCGGGAACTGTTGATCGTCAGTGCTTTTCTTTCCATCCGGGATCCCCGGGAAAGACCTATGGACAAAGAACAGGCAGCTATGGACTTCCACCGCTCTCTGGATGACAAAAGTTCTGATTTTTACGGTATTCTCAAGATATGGAACTACCTTTGGGACAATCACGCCTTTGACTCCAACAGGCTCCTCAGGAATGTGTGCAAAAGCGGATATTTCAGCTTCGTCCGTGTCCGGGAATGGCGCAATCTCGTCCTTGACCTGGCAGAAACAATGGAATTCAAAGAGGAGATCAAATCCTCTCCCCTGCCCCACTTTGAGCAGTTCCACGGAGCATTACTTACAGGAGTTCCCCGGAACATCGGTGTTTTTGACAAAGAAAACCGCTTCTACCGCAGTACCGGCGGCAGAAAATTTTTTCTTTTCCCCGGTTCCGCCCTTTCCAGAAAAAAGCCTGCCCCCGAATGGGTGATGAGCTTTGCCATTGTGGAAACGTCAAAGGTGTTCGCCCGTATCAATGCAGAAATCAAACCGGAATTACTGGAAGAGGTCGCCCCTCATCTTTGTACCAGAAACTACGATCAGGCCTCTTATGACGAAAACAGCGGTTTTGTCCGGGCCCGGGAAAAAGTACTCTGTGACGGACTGGTGATCCAGGCCGCACGCCGGGTGGATTATGCCAGACACAACCCGGCAGAAGCAAGAGAGATCTTTATCCGGGAAGGGCTCCTTTCAGGTTCCATTGATATGGGCGGCTGGGTCGGAAAATTCAATACCATAAAGGAAGAACTCGAAAATCTGGAAATAAAGATCCGTCATCCGGAATCCGTCTACGATCCGGAAGCTGCAGCCAAGCACTTTTTAAGTGTGCTGCCGCCGGAGATCCATTCTCTCAAAGCACTCAAAAAACTGTGTGCCACGCATCCTTATCCCTTTGCCCCCAAAAAAGAAGATCTGATGCAGGAGCAGTACAACCGCCTTTTTCCGGAACATTTTCCGGATTGGCTTTATTTCGGCAACACGCCCTTCCAGCTTCATTATGTGTTTGAGCCCGGAGCGGACAATGACGGGATCACAATGTATGTTCCCGAAGATCAGGTCAATATGCTTCCTGAGTGGGCTCTTGACTATCTGGTCCCGGGGTACCTGCCGGAATTGGTGGAACTGCTGCTCCGGGGACTTCCCCGGGAAGAGAGGCGTAAAATCTCTGTTCAGGCGTCTCTTGAAGAGTTCATCAGCAGCCGGGAAAAAGGGAGCATTCTGAGGGAACAGCTTCTTTACGAAAGTCTGTCAGACTTCCTTTACCGTTATGCAGCCATTGATATTGCCCCTGACTTTTTTGAAAACATCCGCCGCCCGGAACATCTGAGGATGAAACTTGCTGTAATGGATGAGGACAGACGTATCCTTGCCATTCATACGGAGATGCCCGACCGCACCGGAATGGGGTCACAGCTGAGTGCTGCAGTCCCCGGGGTCCGTACTCATATTACTTCTGAAAGCACCTCCTGGCCCTGCAAAACCCCGCTGCCCCTGGAAATCCCCCTCAAGGGCGATGAAGAAAAATCGATCTTCCCCGCTCTGAGAGTAGGGAAAAAAGGAGTCAGCAGTCAGGTATTCCTTAAGAAGAATGAAGCATTGCTCCGGCATTGTGACGGCTTGATCTGGCTTTTCAGATATCATCACAAGCAGCAGATCGACTATATCACACGAAAATGGAAATTTTCAGACGGAATGAAACTTTCGTGGTTGGTGGCTGACAGCACCAAAAGAGCAGCCGAAGATTTGACAGATGCAGCAATTCTGGCTTCTTTCGGAGTTGATCCCTGGGAGATCCGCAGTGCAGCAGATTACGCAAAGGCTTGCGAAAATGCGGAACAGGAACTGGGGTATGTTGCACTTGATATGGAAAAGAAACTTGCTGAAATCTACAAACACTCTGAAGAGTGCAAAAACCTTCTTGCCCGTGTAAAGATGGATGAGCTTGATGAACATTACGAGCTTCTTTTCGAGCCGGGATTTTTACGCAGAAGTGAAGTATGGAGCGATTACAAACGTTACTTAAGAGGACTTAAGCTCAGATGTGAACGGGCCCTGACCGCCCCCGGAAAAGATCGGGAAAAGTCTGAAAAAATAGATGCTCTGCTGGAGCGTTTCGCAATCGAAACCGATATCAGCGATATGAATGAGGACGCCGATCTGCACGACCTCTGGGTCCTCTCAGAGGAATGCCGTCTCGCCGTTTTTGCGCCTGAAGTTCCTCTCAAGATCCGCAATCCTCTTTCAAAGATCCCCCGTTGAATTTCAGCGTAAGAAACATTCTGTTTTTATCTGAACGCACCAATCCCGGCAGGGGGAAAAATCTTACAGCGTTTTTTCAAATCTTGCAAAACCACTGTAAGAAGATATGAAAAAAGCCGTCCGGACGGACGGCTTCGGATTATACATCCGGCAACATTTATTTTTTCTTGGCAGCAGCTTTTTTGCCTCCCTGAACGAACTGCTTGGCCTCGACATCGTGACGGTTTTTCGTCACTTTGAGATAGTATCTCATCAACTGGTCGGTAACAAATTTAGCAGTCACCCATCTTCCCTGAAAGAAAATATACCCATTCTTTTCATTGGCAATCACCTTTTCCAACTCTTCTGCGTTGAGGTAATTGGCATAATCTCTTTTGAGTTTGGGCAGATTTTTGTGAAATTCATTGATGAATTTCTGACGCAGAGATTCATTCAAATCGGGATCAAAATATTGGCGGTCTGAAGCTCTTATTTCGGAAACACGCACCAACTGATTCCCGATTTCATAACATCTTCCGTTTTCCCGGACACTCTGCACCACACCGGAAACCCGGGCAGGCACTCCGCCGCGATAATAACGGATCGTCACATCATCGCCCTTTTTCACCAGAGGATAGGCCTTTTCAGCTTCAGCAATCGCCCCCATTGCAATATCGCCGGAATTCTTATAAGGAAAGCGTTTGTTGATTCTGAGTGCGATATTTCTTCTTGCCTGCGGAGAAATACCGACCTGTTTGGCTTTTGCTTCAAAAGGAGCGGCCTTTTTAGTCACCTGAGCATAAATGGCGGTCTTGATCTTGGGATCGTTCAAATTCTTGTAGATCTGCCACCTTTGGGCTTTACGTCCGGGGCTGATAACTTTGCTGTACTCCCAACGGACGATCTCACTGATCACCTTGATCTTTTTTTCACTCACTTCTGAAGCAAACAGAGAACAAGTGACTGCAGCCAAAAGGAAACTCAACACGATTTTTTTGTTCATTTCTATTTTACCTCCCTGCATTATATTGCACAAAAAAGATTTACCCTTGACATCTCTGAAAACATCTCTCACGGTAAGCTGCGGTTCTGCCCATAAGAGCTTTGAGAGCCGTTAGAGAAGCTTTTTCCCCCGCCAGATACTGCTGCATCAACTGGCCTTCAACGGCACACAGAGAACGCAGCTGGGGGAAATATTCCCGCAACAGGAAATGCCCGTACCGGACGTGACGGAATGAGCCGAAAAGCTCCGGCCGTTCTCCGGCGGGTGCACAGACTCCCAGGGAGTTGAAATTTTTGATATTTCCGATAAGAGACGGTAACTCACAATTTTCCGCGAACACGATCGTGTAATACCAGTCAAAAAGAACAGCATCAGAACTGTCATTGGTATTACGTCCGGCACGGTTGCTGTCAAAAGGAAAAGCATCCGTTTCGTGGGAGTCACTGACACCCACAACAGGAAAATGATTTCCTTTGCTCATTTCTTCATAATAACGCACAACCTGCAAATTATTGGAGTGATACTGCCAGGAATCAAAACCGCCTATAATCTCATAAGCATCAAACCGACGCCGTTCAAGGATAAAATCGTTGACCCATTCAGGCACATAATTGCCTGCGGGGACACTCCAATAGGGATGACAGAAAATCGCAAGACCTTCCTGTTCCTGAATACGCTTGAACACCCACTCAGCAGCAGCCGGAATAAAATAATTTTTGCCGGGTTCTTTATCTGCAAAAGTTTCAATGATCTCAGCGACCTCTTTACGGTACTTTTCTTCATCGGCACGGTACATTGCATTGACGCTGCTCTTGCCGCCGAAATTCACGATATGCACCGGATTTTCCGGAGAGTGGACCTCCTCGCCGGGAAAGAGTTTGAAATCAGGATTGACATCTTTCCAATACGCCATTACCTCTAATGAAGGCTCATAGAGTCTGTGATCGGTCAAAGCCATAAAATCAAAACCGGCCTCCCGGTAGCGGGCAGCGATATAACGTCCGTCCTCGCTGCCGTCAGATTTGATACTGTGCAGATGTATGTCCCCTTTATAAGGACGCAAAGCATAAAGATCCGGATAAAGCGAAAAGACCCGGAAATCAAACTTCCGCTCTTTGCCGTTTTCCAAAGTTTCAACGACCTGAATGCAGTGTTCCTGTTCAGACTCAAAGTGAGCCTTGACGATCAAAACGCCATTATCCAGAGACCACTCAGGCTCATACTGCCAACGGGTACGGTCATAAGGAGAATGCAGAACTTTGAGCGTTCCCTTGAATTCAGAATGAACAAAACGGGGTCGAATCCTGATGACAGAGACTTCATCTGCCGGCACCATCTTGGGATAAAGGTCATAATAAAACATAACTGTTTTTCTGCTTTTTATTTTTTTCTGAAGAGATCAGTGACACCCTTGCCGATAGATTTACCGGCATCGCCCACGGCGGAAACACCTTTCTGCAATCCACTTCCCACAGCTTTGCCGGCCTCTTTTCCGGCCTGTCCTACGGCAATAGCACCTTTGCCGATTCCGCTTCCCAGAGCTTTAGCGGCATCGACGCCTGAGTTAGCCACACTCCTGACCTTTCCGATAACATTCTGGAGCACCTTCCACAGATCGCCAAAAAGCATCTGAGAAACTTCACCCCAGGTTTTTCCCTTGCCGCCGACATTGCTCACACTGACGGGAACCACAGGAAAAGGGACTTTGCCCACAACTGTGACTGCGTAAATTCTCATTTCGCTCAAATCAGCTTTTTTGATAAGAGGAGCGGGAGCGGACTTTTTGTTTTCAACTTCAGCAACAGGTTTTTCTTCTGTCTTTGCCTTCTTTTTATCGACTCCGGCGAATTTTTCTGCATTAGCCTGAATATCTGTCAGGTTGAGAGAAAGATCGCTGATTCTGGTTTCCACAAAAATACGCAATCCAGACAATGCAAATGTTTCCACCACCGGCTCATCAGTGAGCACTGTGGAAGGAGCTATTTTAATAAATACGCGGTCAAGTTCAACAGCATAAGGCGTATCGTAACCGGCCGGATTGGCGACCTTGAATCCTTTCAGTTCCACACTGCCTTTGAGCGAAGTATTGAAAGAAGCCAATTCCACTTTGGTACCGACGACCATTGAACCGATCTTGCGGACACTGAAAGTAACGATTTGATCCCTGAAAATAAATGCAAGAACCAACACCGCCAGCAGTCCGGCAAAACACCAGCCGACAATACGCCATATTTTTTTCTTTTTGGAGCCTTGGGGCTGTTCTTCACTGAGATTCTCTGCGGCTGCTTCTGCCGGAGCGACCTTATAATCTTTCACTTCTTCATTGTCAACATTGCTGTTATTTTTTTCGATTGACATAGTTCACCTTTTCTTTTTTTTTGCTTTATTGTTCTTTATTACGGTAACGTTCAGCCAATTTTTCCAATGCGGCCATTTGTTTTACACTGAGGGAATTACCCTCCTCAAAATGTTTTTTCAAAGAAGTATAAAACTTTTTGTCATCATAGGTGATCCTGCCCCGTCTCACAGGTTCGGCCCATTCTGTTACTTTGGCGAGTCCCTGCAGCAAGGCTTCGGCCCGGCCGGGATCAGTTGCCGCATCTCCGGTGTTTTCTTTGTTCTCCGGCTCTTCTCCGGGCTTGATGCCGAGAAACTCAGCAACAGCGGGCACATCTTTCATCTGGGCAGCATATTTTTCCACCAGCCTCTTGAAAACGGCCAACTGCTTTTCGGATAAAGCTCTGCCGACTTCAAGCTGCTGACGGAGTGATTCATAGAATTTCCGATCATCAAAGGCTCTTTTCTTTTTGCTTTCGGCAGGAGGGGCGAATTCCACTTTTTCCAATGCTGCAAAGAGAGTCTCAAGTACAGGATCGACGGCAGGAGTTTCCGTTTTTTCTCCCGGTTCGGCGGTCAGCTCCTCACGGTATTCCTGAGGAAGCTGGGCCAATTTGGCAGGATCCAACTGTTCACTGTAACGCTTTGCCATTCCCAACAGGGCCTGGAACTGCCGGTCTGAAACAGTATGTTCTTTATCAAACTGATTCTTGATCGAATTGAAAAAACGTTTATCGTCGTATGACCGCTTGCCAATCTTTTTTGCAGGTTCAAAGACCACATTTTCGAAACAGCTGAGGAGTTTTTCAGAAATATCCCCGGGCATTTGCGGACGTTCTTTGGCGGCAGCGACCCAGGGGACAAACTGCTTGTAGAATTCGGTCATCATTGCGATCCACGAAAGTTTCCCTTCTTCCACGTCGTCCAGTTTATTTTCCATCTGAGCGGTAAAGCCGATATCAAAGAGCAAGGGCAGCTTGTCCGTCAGGAAGTCGCTGACCTGAAATCCCAACTCTTCGGGGATCAATTTCCCCTGATTGCGTTTGACATACTCCCGATCCTGAATTGTTTTCAGAATGGTGGCGTATGTTGAAGGCCGTCCGATACCGTTTTCTTCCAGAGCCTTGATCAAAGCGGCCTCAGAATAACGCGGCGGCGGTTCCGTGAATTTCTGTTCTTTCTCAAACTTTTCTATGGCAGGATTTTCCCCCTCGCGAAGAGCTCCGAGAACAGCGGCATTTTCTTTTTCTTCCTTACTTTTCTCACCGTCATCCCACAATCTTGTGTATCCGGGGAACAAAGTCACTGTGGCAGTGGAACGGAAATCAAAATTTCTGCCGTCTGCCCCATTGATCTCAACATCGACAGTTGTCAACTGCTGACGGGCGGGAGTCATCTGGCTGGCCACAAAACGCTTCCAGATCAGCGTATAAAGTTTAAGCTGCTGAGGGGTAAGGAATTGAGCCAGTGATTCAGGAGTTCTGGTCACATCCGTGGGGCGGATGGCTTCGTGAGCTTCCTGAGCGGCAGCTTTGTTGCGGTAATAATTGAATTTCGCAGGCACATATTCCCGTCCGTAAGCAGCAGCGATAAAACTTGCGGCAGCAGCTTGAGCTTCTTTGGCAATGGTCACGGAGTCCGTACGCATATAAGTGATCAAACCGACGGGGCCATTCCCCAACTCGACACCTTCATAAAGCTGCTGTGCATACCGCATCGTATCGGTGGCACTGTAATGCAGCACGGTATTGGCACTCTGCTGCAAGGTACTGGTCGTAAAGGGGGGCTGAGGATTACGTTTACGTTCCTGAGCGGTAATGGAAACGATCCTCGGAATGCTGCCTTCTTTAACACTTTTTTCCAAAGCCAGTGCACCGTCACCGTCAGGAATGACAAAATCCTTATGGTCGATTTTAAAAAGTCTGGCTTTGAACGTTCCGGGAGCGGCCCCGAACAATATGGCAAAGGTCCAGTATTCCTGAGGGACAAAGGCCGTGATTTCCCGTTCCCGTTCCACCACGAGCCGCAATGCTGCAGACTGCACCCGTCCCGCACTGCTGCCTCTTTGCACGTTGCTCCACAGCAAAGGGCTGACCTGATAACCGACGATACGGTCAAGAACGCGGCGGGCTTGTTGAGCATCCACCAGATCAAGATTGATATCGCCCCGGTTCATCAGAGCCTGTTCAATGGCACTCCGGGTGATTTCGTGAAATGTCACCCGGAAAAAGGGAGCTTTTGTTTTTTTCTTGAGCACTTCATAAATATGCCAGGCGATCGCTTCTCCTTCGCGGCCAGGGTCAGGGGCAAGATAAATCTCATCGGCCTTGGAAGCACTGGTCTGCAGCTGTTTTACCACACTGCGGCTGCGGGCATTATCGACATATTTCGGAGCAAAATTATTGTCAAGATCCACCCCCAGTTCGTGTTCCGGCAGATCTCTTATATGCCCCATAGAAGCAATGATCATATAATCTTTACCGAGCATCCGTTCAATGGTCCGAGCCTTGGTCGGAGACTCAACTATAAGCAACTTCGTCATAATATCCTTTCTCCAAAACAAAAAATCAATTTTGAAGTTTTATCTTTTTTTTAGTATATACCACAATCACATATTGTCAAGTGTTTCTGTGAAAAAAAAGAGGATTTTTCCGCGATCGATGGACTGTTTTCATCGATCCGCAGTGAATCACAGTAAAATCACACCAACTCAACTCCCGTTTCAGGATCGACCAGTTTGAACTCCTCACAGTGCAGCAGGGGATCTATTCTGAAACTCAATGCGTGCTTGTATTTCTTTTCCAATTCATCAAGTATCTGAGAATCTTCATTACGCAATCTGGCCAGCACTTCAGGATGCATAAAAACCCTGACAGCAGCCAGATCTTTGTACCGGCGGTCACGCAATACGGAATTCAACCTCCGCTGGATCTCGGCACTCATCGTCAAAGCAGACTTGACAAGTCCGGTTCCGTTGCAGTAGGGACAGGGGTTGAACACCTGATCCAATATACTTTCTCTTTCCCGCTGACGGGTCATTTCCATAAGTCCCAACTTGCTGATGGGCAGCAGTTTTGTTTTGGCCCGGTCTTCTTTGACCAGTTTTTTCATCATTTTATAAACTTCATCCCGGTCTTTCTGGGTACGCATATCAATAAAGTCAATAACGACAAGGCCGCCGATATCCCGGAGTATCAGCTGCCGGGCGATCTCTTCAGCTGCCTCCAAATTGGTTTTGAGAATAAAATCGGGCTGATCGGCGGCACTTTTACGTCCGTGACCGGAGTTCACATCAATGGCGATCATCGCTTCTGTTTCGTCAATAACGATGGCACCGCCGCCGGGCAGATGCAGCTCCCGCTGAAACACTTCCCGGAGCTGATCGTTGATCTTGTAGTAATCATAAACCGGAACGGCAGAATTGTAAAAGTGGATCTTGCCGGTCATCTTTTTACCGCCGATCCGCTTGAGAGAAGAGATAATGGCACGGTAAGCCTCTTTATCATCCACCACCACACCGGTAATATCTTCAGTCAGAAAATCTCTGACAGATCTTTCAATGAGATTGGGTTCTGTAAAAAGCAGGGCGGGAGCTTTGATTTTTTCCATATCCTCTTCGATCTTGTGCCAGTAATCCAGCAGTATTCCCAGATCGTTTTTGAAAAAGTTGGCTTTTCTTCCGGCGCCGACAGTACGGCATATCAGCCCCATTCCTTCAGGGAGCTCCAAATCGGCCAAAATCTTGCGGAGCCGTTCTCTTTCACCGGCCCCCTCTATGCGTGTGGAAAGTCCCAGATGCTCACAGTAGGGCATCAGCACCAGGAATCTGCCGGGAATGGAAATATCAGTGGTCACCCGGGCACCTTTGGTGCTTATGGGAGCCTTGACGACTTGAACAAGTATCTCGCTTCCCGGTTTAAAAATACAGGGGATATCCGCCGTGGAAATACGGCGGTTGCGCCGCTGATTTTCAGCTTCGCTCCGGGCACTGCCGGCGGTGCGTTTGCGGCGTTTTACACTCAGTGTTTCGCCTTTTCCCTGGGGGATCTCACTTCCTCTTTCAGATTGGAACTGTTCAATAAGTTCACTGTTGCCGGGCAGCATATCGTGGTAGTGGAGAAAGGCGTTTTTCTGGGCTCCGATATCCACAAAAGCCGCTTGCAGCATAGGATCAAGATTAACGATCCGGCCGAGATAGATATCGCCTACTTTAGGCACTTTATCCTCCCGCTCGATCTCGTAAGCCTCGATCCGACCGTTGCGAAGCATAACGAACCGCCGTTCCAGCTTGCCGCAATTAAGGATTATCTCTTTGCTTTCTGTTGATTTCATTACATAATTCCGTTTTTAAAGGGTCGTATTATTCCGGAATAACTCCGGGTAAAATTTCGATATTTTCTCCTCTAACGCCATTGAGGAATGCGGAAACGGGCATACTTTTCTTTCCGGCCGGTGTCAGAGACAGGATCTCAAGGGCATCTTTACCGCAGGCGATGACCATTTTCTTCCGGTTTCCCGGAGTCAGTAACGTTCCGGGAGCTGCGGCGGTAAAATCGGCAGCGACTCTGGCAGAGTTGACAGTCAGGAGCGTTTCAGTTCCGTCAACCCTGAATCTGAAATAAGCCCCCGGCCAATTTTCATAAGCACGGCTCATTGCTTCAATTTTTTCAGCACTTTCCTGCCAGTTGATCCCGCCGTCTTCCCGGGTGATCTTGCGGCAAATGACAGCCTCTTCGTGTTTCTGGGGCACAGATTGCAAAGCCCCGGAACTGATATCCAGAAGTGTTTTTACGCAAGTTTCAGCAGCCAGATTCCCCAAAAGCATTTCCAGAGCATCCGCTCCGCATCCCTGGGGGACATCCATTGCAAAAGTTTTGAAAACGGGTCCGGAATCCAATCCCCGTTCCATTTGCATATAACAGACACCTGTTTCTTTTTCAGAATTCAAAAGCACCTGCTGAATGGGGGAAGCTCCCCGCCACTTGGGCAACAGGGAACCGTGAATGTTGATACATCCCAGGGGTGGAAGTTCAAGAATGGGTTGTTTGAGCAGTTGACCGTATGAAAGAACCACGATCATCCGGGGGTCACATTTGCGGATCTCTTCAAGAGCTTCCGGAGCGTTGATATTGTCAAACTTGTGCAGGATTCCTCCCCGGAGAGCCGCTGCGGCTCCCAGGGGTGTGGGGGTCAACACCTTCTTACGTCCCACGGGACGATCCGGCTGAGTTCCCACGCCGACAACTTCAATTTCCTCTGAACGCACCAGAGCTTCAAGTACCGGCACGGCAATACGTCCGGAACCGGCAAAATAGACTTTCAATTTATCATTCATAATAATTTCAATGCTTTTTCAATTCATAGACACACCGCCACAGGGAACGGTTGAAATGCCACAACTCAAATTCGCAGGAATTTTCTGATATCCGCCGGCCACTCAGCACGGCCGCTGCAGCAACAGCATATTTCACACCGCATATCTTCCCTGCTTCCCGCAGAGCCTCCCTGGCCAAGGGGGCAGTTGTTTCATCGGCCTCAATGGTAACAGGAGCTCCGGAAAGCTCCTGCATAGAACTAACTGCGATCCTGCCGCTCAAAGACAGGACAGCTTCTTCACGGGTCATTTTTTCAGGGATGACATTATTCACGATATTGCCTTTGGGCGGCTCACCTTCCGGCAGAAAACAATGGCAGCTGCAGCAAAAAAGCAACGGCAGAAGAAAAAACAGATTTTTGATATTCATCGTTTTACTTTCCTCTCTTGACACAATAAGCATTGCAGCGGGGACAGCGGCACAATGTCACAGCATTTTCAGGAATAAAAGACAAGTGACAGCGGTCACATTGAAACAGGTGACGGCTGGTCAAATGCCAATCGTGTCTTTTTTTTCTGCTCTGCAGCCGGTAAGCAAGAAAAGCAAACCAGGCAGTAAACAAAAACAGTACCAGTGAAAAAAAGTCAGCTGCACTCAAAGAGATCATTTTCCCTTCTCCTCTTTGGGCCATACGGCAAGAATTCCGGAAAAACGGCTGCCGGAACGGATTTTCTGTTCCAAAGCGGCAGTTACCCGGCTGTCAAATTCAGTATCTCCGGAACTTTCAACGATCTGGAATCTTGTTCCCAACAGAGAGTGTTCCGCTCTGAGCAGCAGAGGATTTACGCTCCCGGAGCTCTCAAGTTCCTGTAAATTACAAAGGTGTTCTCCTTTTTCCGAAAAAACTCCGATTCCGGAAACTGCAAATCCCCGGTGATCTTTTTGCATATCCGCCTGAAGCAGCGTATGAGCGGGCGGAAATTTTTCCATTTTCACAGCAAGCACACTTGCCGGAGGAACCTCAGGCAGAGGGATTTGCTGTTCAGCAGACACAAAACTCCTCACTTCCGGCAGAAATGTTTTGCGTTTGAATTCGACAGACCGGGTAAAGAGTCCTTTGGAATTGTATCCAAAGACATTGGAGGGTTTGTTCAATTCCGCCCACCGGTAAAACTCGTCAGCCTCGGCAATATTCCTTGTCAGCAGCAATCTGACACCGCCTCCATAAGCCTTGTCTCCGCTCCGGGCGGGAGCTTCGTGACGCATAAAAAGCAATACAAAAGCGGCAATTCCCGCCACCAGGCAAAAACTTTTCAGCAGCAGATTGGATTCTGAATATTTTTGTCCGACTGTATTCACTTGTTAAATCCCACTTTTGTCCGTTCTTCAGCAGGCATCACCGGCAGAAAACAGTTGATCCCCACATTTCCGACCATTGCCAACACCTGAGCCACGATCTCATAGGGAGCACGGCGGTCAGCCAGGATCGCCACCATAGGGGCGGGACGGGAGGGAAGTTTGGTCAGTTCTTCCTGAAGCTGGGACAGTTCGATCGGCCGGTTACGGAAATAAACCTTCCACTCTCCCCACTGGGAACTGCCGGGCATAATGGAAATAACATATTGGTGGATATCCGCCACAGAAGGAGCTTTGGCCCGGGGAAGTTCCACCCGGATCCCGGAAAAACGGGTATATGAACTGGATTGGGCAAAAAACCAAAGCAGCAAAAAGAACATATCCACCAATGCGATCATCGCCGGCCAGCCGGAATACATCTTTAATTTGCTTGTATACCGTCTGGTGCCGAGGGGATTTCTTGCCTGAAAGATCATTTTTCACGCTCCGCAACATTACGCTGCTGTTCGCAGAAAGAGATGATTTCCATAGCGGCTTTTTCCATATCAAGCAGGATCACGTTAAGCCGTGCCACCAGATAATTGTGTCCCAGGTAACAGATGACCGCACCGGTCAAGCCTGCGGCAGTTGTCATAAGGGCACTGCCCATAGCATCTGCCAGTTCAGGGATCATACCGGAAGATATCCGGGTCGCCTCAAAGGCTTCAGTCATACCGACCACAGTTCCCAGAAACCCCAAAAGCGGCATAACAAATCCGACAGTTCCTATAAAATGGATACGCCGTTCCAATTGCGGGATCTCCACAATGGCGATTTCATCCATTGCCGTACGCAAATCTTCCCCGTTCTGAAAGGCCAGTATGGCGGCCCCCAGCAGTTTGGCAATGGGCCCCGGGGTATTGTCACAAAGACTGAGAGCTTCTACAAGGGCTTTCCGTTGAAGAGTATTACGCAAGCCCCGCAGCAATTCAGGAGTATTGATCTCATCCCGGTGAAACTGCATAACTTTTTCAAGAAAGAATACCATTGCCAGCAAAAAAGCGGCTATGATCACCCACATCACGGGGCCGGCTTTATAAATCATTTCAAGATAAGTCATTGTAAAATCTCCATAAAATATTTTCAGTCAAGCAAATTATAATGGGTTCTGATCTCTTCCAGATAACTGCGTAATTCGGCGGCACTGCCGGGAAGTTCCAGCAAAGAATAAAGCCGGTAGATCCGTTGTGCTCTTTGTGAGCCGTCCGGCAAATGAGGTGTGCCCAATATGATCCTCAACGCACTGCGTGCACTCAATGCACACCAGGATGCAACTCCGGCACTGCTCCGCATCTTATCAGAACCGGCCGCCAGAGCAAGCAGTTCTTCATAGGCCTTGAGAGCTTCTGTGTTTTTGTTGATTTGTTCCAAAGCAGAACCAAGTTTATACAAAGCCTGAGCCTGCAAAGCGGGGAATGCAGAATTTTCAGCCAATACACGATAGATTTTTATTGCCTCATTGATATGCTCGATGCTTCTGAGCTGCAAATGGCAGTCTGCAGCTTCACCTGCGGCCACCTGAGCCACGACCCCCCGGCCGCCCAGCTCCCGGGCTCTTTCATAATATGCAAGGGCTTTTTTGTAGTTCTCGCTCTGGAAACTGCTGCTCCCCCCCAACATTGCTGCATCGACGGCAAGAGGAGAATTGGGGTATTTATCAAGAATACGGTCAACATATTCCACAGCTTTTCCGTGATTGCTGATGCGTTCAAACACATTGGCCGCCAGCAGCAGTGCCTCGGGGATATAAACAGATGCGGAACGTTCTTTCAAAAACTCTTCCAGCAGCTTCAGGGCACGGGTATAGTTATTTTTTTTGACATAAGTACGGCAGAGCACCATAACCGCCTGATCGTATTCAGTCGTACCGGCGAACTCTTTTTTCATCCTGGCAAAGAGGGCTCCGGCCTTTTCGTCCCCGGCAGAAGGAAGCTGAAGCTGAGCATAAAGAGCCCCCAGCAAAGCCTTACAAGAGGAAATATGCCGGGGATAAAGCTCCAGAAACTTTTGCAATTCCCTGCTTGCCGCCTCAAAGTTCCGCTGCTGCAAAGCAAAATCAGCAGCAGCAAGCATTGCTTCCGGCACCCGGGATTCCCTGGGGAACCGTTCAATAAAACGCAAATAAAGCTGCCGTGCTTTGGAAAATTCCTCCTGTAATTCTGCAAGCTGTGCAAACTGCCAGGCTCCCTCAGCTGAATGCTGCGGATCAGGAGAAAGAGAAAGGGTCATTGCGATTTCAGTAGCTTCGGCATAACGCTTCAACTCTCTGAGAGCTTTAAGACGGAGCAAATGGAGTTTGTCCGATTCCACCTCGGCGGAAGTGGCAAGTTCCTCACCCAGCACAGCCGCAGATGAAAACTCTTTTGTTCTGACCAGAAACTCCAACAGCTGCATCTTGATCTGGGCGGCAAACTCCGGTTGATGACCGAAACGGCGTATGGCTGAGTTGTAAAGTTCCCGGGCCATACTGATATCCCCCATTTTTTCACAGGCAAATGCCGCATAGAGAGCAGCTTTGACACGTTCAGGAGTTTTATAATTCTGGTTATTCAGCACATCCCGGAAAACCTTGAGAGCTCCGGAAAAATCTTTTTTTCTGTTGAGGATCATTCCCTTGCGGAGTCTGATCATTCCCGCATCCTCCGCTTTGGGAAAGAAATGCAGATATTTGTCAATAGAACGCAATGCCCGGTCAGCATTGATTTTTTCCTGAACAGGGATCAGCTTTCTGAAACAATTGCGCCGGTGAATATCATTGACAGAAAACTCAAAAGCTGCGGCATAAAACTTTTCAGCCGCAGAAAGAGCGTTTTCAGCAGCACCAGTATCTCCGGCTGAAATAAAAGAGGTGTAAAGAATTTCATCGGGTTCAGGGGGAAACTCCCTTTTCCAAAGTGTCCAGACCTTTTCCAATTCGGCGATATTGCCTCTTTGACCTGCTGAAGCAATGAACAATTTTCGCCAAAGCTGCTGCTGCTCGGGGAACTCCTGTCTGGCACTTTCCAGTAAACTTTCAGCCTCATCAAAAGCCCTGCCGTTGATCAAGGAGTGTATGGCCCCTGCCCTGCTCTGCAACCGGACTTCAGAAGAAGCACCGGCCTTGTCCGCAGCTGAGAACCAGTTATAGGAAGCGAACCAGTGTTGTTTGAAAAAAGCAAGATGACCAAGCCAGAGCCGGCTCTTGAAACAGTCGGGATTTTTTTCATCGGCAGCAAGGGCAAGCAAAACAGCTTCAGCTCCCGGTGCATCACCGTTGCGGAGTTTTTCAGTTGCAGAATGGAGCTTCTGCTTCAATGGAGCGGAGCTCTTTTTTTCAGGATCTTCAGCATCATTGACATTTATTTTGTCCGGAGCCCCTTTTTCAAGCAGGGCAAAGCCGTTTCCGGGAAAAATTCCTCTGAAGGAATCTGCCGGAAACAGCTCAAACTCAAACGCAGCGGCATTGGCAGTCAGCGCAGCCACGCAAAGCAGAAGTGTTTGTCTTGGCGCGCAATTCACAAAAATCTTGCTCCACTTATTCGGCGGCGTCTACCTTGGCACCTGCGCCAGGATTGACCTTGATGGTTTCCATAATCCTGTCATAAAGTTTCTGGCACAGCTCAGGATTGGAGGCCAAAAGGGCTTTGGTCTGATCTCTGCCCTGTCCCAGCTGTTCACCTTCAAAGCTGAACCAGGAACCGCGTTTTTCCAGGAATCCCAAGTCGGTTGCAACGTCAAGAATGGAACCGATCTTGGAAATACCTTCGTTGTACATAATATCAAATTCGGCGACCCGGAAAGGGGGGGCCATCTTGTTTTTGACGATTTTGACCTTGGCCCGGTTGCCCAAAACAGAATCCCCCATCTTGATCTGCTGAGTCTTACGGATATCCATACGGATGGAAGCATAAAATTTAAGAGCATTGCCTCCGGGAGTCGTTTCAGGGTTGCCGTACATAACACCGATTTTTTCACGGATCTGATTGGTAAAGATCACGCAAGTGTGGCCCTTGCTGGCGGCACCGGTCAGTTTACGCAAAGCCTGAGACATAAGGCGGGCCTGCAATCCCACGTGAGAATCCCCCATCTGGCCTTCGATTTCAGCCCGGGGCACCAGAGCGGCCACGGAGTCGACCACCAGGACATCAATGGTATTGCTGCGAACCAGCATATCCACGATATTGAGAGCATCTTCACCGCAGTCGGGCTGAGAGATCAGCAGATTGTCGATATCCACGCCGATTTTTTTTGCGTATGAAGGATCAATGGCGTGTTCCGCATCAATAATAGCACAGCGGCCGCCTTTTGCCTGGGCATTGGCGATCACGTGAAGACAGAGGGTTGTTTTACCGCTGGATTCGGGTCCATATATTTCAACAATTCTTCCGGCGGGCAGACCGCCGATACCGAGAGCCAGGTCAAGAGAAAGGGAACCGGTGCTGAAAACCGGCACATCCGCCACGGCAGCCTCAGCCCCGAGACGCATAATGGAGCCTTTTCCGAACTCCTTTTCAATCTGACTGATAGCAATTTGAAGTGCTTTGTCTTTGTCAATCGCCGGGATCGCCGGCATCTCCTTTTCGGCCATAATAAATTCCTTTCCTTTGCGTTAAATGTCGAGGTCTTTGACATTCGCGGCGTGCTTTTCAATGTACTCACGCCGGGGTTCAACGACATCACCCATAAGCAGATTGAAGATCCTGTCGGCTTCAATCGCATCTTCCATAGTAACCTTTATCATAGTTCTGCGTTCGGGATCCATAGTTGTTTCCCAAAGCTGATTTGAGTTCATTTCACCGAGACCTTTGTACCGCTGGATCCTCAAGCCGCCGCTGGCCTGTCCGTTGCGGCGGACAGCGGTAAAGAATGCAGCCAGAGAGTGAGCGGGCTCACCACCGGCATAAAAGAGGACTTCCTCACTGTCGCCGTAGAGGTTTTCGGGTTTGATGTTGAACTGAGCAAGCTCTTTGACGAACAGAGTACATTCGGGAGCTTCAAAAATGTGAGCCACGTCAATGCGGCGTTTGATTTCCAGACGGCGCATTTCGGCATCGGCATCTGAAGCGTTTTCAGGCAGCGGAGGCAAAGCTGCATCCAGTTCAGCTTCAGCGGCAGCAGTCAGAGAAGCAAGTTCCTCATCGCTGTACACAAAGCAGCTGCGGTAGATACCGTCTGCCTGACGGACAGTCAAATGTGCCGGAGGACAAACGCCTTCGGGAGAGATGGCCTTGAAATATTCTTCCGGCTCAAAACCGCCTCCCCGGCGCAAACCGGTGGTAATGTGGGATCCCCGGTTGAAAAGTTCGATCAACTTTCCTGCCGTATCCTTGTCCATCTCGGAACCGTCGGCATTGGTAAAACTCATATCGTCAAGTCCCAGCTGAGTCAGATAGCGGTTCAACTGATCTTCGGTATCGATATAGCGTTCCTTTTTACCCCGGGAAACCTTGAAAAGCGGCGGTTTGGCGATATAGACATAACCGGCCTCAATGAGCGGCTTCATATAGCGGAAGAAGAATGTCAGCAGCAATGTACGGATGTGCGAACCGTCCACATCAGCATCGGTCATAATAACAACACGATGGTAACGGGCCTTAGCCACATCAAAGTTCTCTCCGATACCGCAACCGATGGCATAGATCAGAGACTGAACTTCTTTATTGTCCAGGATACGGTCGAGACGAACCTTTTCAACGTTGATGATCTTACCGCGGATGGGCAGGATCGCCTGATATTTACTGTCACGGCCTTTTTTGGCGGAACCGCCTGCGGAGTCACCCTCAACGATGTAAAGTTCGCAGAGTTCAGGGTCGCGGCTGTTGCAGTCAGAAAGTTTTCCGGGGAGTCCCACGTTTTCGAGGGGGCTCTTGCGGAC
>JAZUPO010000273.1:0-5940 GCA_045605205.1 Victivallaceae bacterium | reverse complement strand
GTACAACTGCAAACCGCAGTTTTTGAAATGCTTCTGGATCATGTCTGTAATCTTGGTCATGCCCGGACGGTGCATTTTTGCATATTTCGGAAACAAATAACCCGTGTGCTGTTCAGCTGGTATTGCACACAGTTCATTGAACAGAGGAGCGGGGATACCGATCTGCACTGTTTTGCGGCTGCGGGTTGCGGTCTTTCTGGGAATACGCTTGATAATTCGCTCCACCAAGTCAATTTCTGACCATTTGAGCGTAACGCAATCTCCCAGACGCAAGCCTGTAAAGATGCCAACCATAAAAAGCAGCCGCAGATCCCCTGTTGCTGTATTGATGACTTTTGTCAGTTCTTCAATCGTCAGTTCCCGGTGGCTGTGCTGATTCAGTGCCCGGCGTTCAATATTATCAAATGGATTTGAGGTAATCTTGGCAGGCTTTGCCAGAACCTTGAACATATAGCGCAGGAACTGAAGATATTTATTAAAGGTATTATTGCTGAGATTTTCAACCGTGATGCAGTCATTCAAAAACTTTCCTGCATCTTCCTCGGTTACATCACGCAAATATACAAACTTCCGATCCTGCTTTGCCATCCACGCGGTGAATGCGCCCCAGTGACTGTGATAATTCTGCATCGTAACTTCAGCAGGGCGGTGGCGATTGGGAGCCGCAACATAAGCATTCCATGGGTCTTCTATTTTCAGAGGGGGATTTTTTTCTTCTTCCCTGCGGGCAACTGCAGCCTGCTGCCTGATCTTGGCTTTTGCCAGACGGTTCAACTGTGCTTCGGCGATAACAGTATCGTTCTGACTCAGGAACGGCATACGGATTTCCCTCTGCCGCTGTTGAGCCTCTTCCAAAGTCAATACGGGCTCTCCGGTCTCCGGATTTCGCAGCACCTCTCTATAACGTTTGTTATCGACACGGTGATCGAGGATAAACACACATCCGGGTATCTTGCTGGTTATGGGTACAATCTTGCCGCCGGGGGCTCTTTTATAAAGATGCCCCAAGCCCTTCTTCGGAATAGAACTTTTCTGGCGAGCCATGGCTGAATCTCCTTTATCAATTACACTACATTACTATCTTTGCCGATAATATACATCCAAAAGATGAAAAGTGCAAATGTTGCCACGAACTTGCCACAAGTTTTGCATTTTTCTACTTAAACGAGCAGACTTAAAATCTGTCGCCCACAAGGCTTACGGGTTCAAGTCCCGTTCCGGGTACTCTTTTTTGCAGAGGGCCACAGTGCCTCAAAAACAGCCATCCCCCCCAGTGAAAATAGAATTTTCCTGTGTGGGGCTGTCTTTTTTGGTTTTGTTGTTTTTGCGCTGCAAAAATGGCACTGTTCACAAATGGGGGTTGCCTTCGCTTCGCTCCGGCTCTTCGTCGCTTTGCTCCTCAGTCAAGTCCCGTTCCGGGTACCACTTCTTAAAAATAACGGCTTCAGGGGAAAGCTCTTTTTTTTGTTTTCAATGCTATTGGGTGTCGGAGCGGACTTTGGGGCACTGTTCCCTTGTTTTTTTGGGGAACAGTTCCTTTTTTCTTTTTTCTGCGGTTGAATTTTTTTGCTGAAAGAGCTACATTATAATAATGTTGTCTTGAATATCAGGAATTATGGAAAGGAACGATCCGGATGAAACGCATTTTGTTATTTGCTCTGGGTATCTGTGCCGCTTTGCCCCTCTGGGCCTTGCAGTGCGGTCAGCAGGCTGCCGAACTGCCTAATTTGAAGTATTTGACCGGTGTCCGCCGCCAGGTGGCCGTCCCATTGAAAGATAATATCCTGCGCACTGTTACTTTTGTTCATACTTACGGCAGAGGTGCTCAGGAAACTGTCGTAATGCTCAAGGCCTGGAGCAAAACTTACGGCCGCAGATTGATGCAGACCGTCGTTACCCCCGACCCCGAAAGCGATGCTGCAGTGCTGGCGCCTTTATTCAGGGGAAGCGGCATTTCATTTGCAGTGGATTCCAGCCGACGTATTACGATGCAGTATATGGCAGGATCTCTGCTCTATCCCAAATCTTTTGTCATCGATCCCAAAGGAAAGGTGATCTGGTGCGGACAGACCGTTGATATGGGAGAGATGCTTCAGGAATATTTTACAGGAAAATTTGATGCCGCCGCTGCCGAAAAGATTTCCCCGATGCTGGATGAACTGCAAACACTTCTCCGGGAAAGCAGCGAACGCAAGATGAAAAATGTCACAGATCAAATCTTTGCCATTTCTCCCGCTCATCCCGGGGCTTTGCGTATGCGGCTTTTTGCCCTCGAAAACTCCAACCGCATCCCGCAGGCCTGGAATCTGATCTCTGAACGGATCTCCGCTGCTCCCAAAAATGCCAGACTCTATTTCACGGCGGTGGATTTTATGGGGCGTTATATCCCTTTCAAAAGCAACTTTGTGCAGCTCCTCTCAAGTTTTGACCGCAATGTAAAGGATATGGATTCACGCTGTATGATGGCGTGGGAGCTGCTCAACCGTTTCTCGTACGATATCAAGGCTCTTGAGTATGCCAATCTGCTGCTCGGTAAGACGCTTCCCGGAAAAGCTGAACTCCGCCCGCTGTGGTTTGCCGCCCGGGCCCGGATCGCCTATCTGGCCGGGGATGTCCCCAAGGCTGTTATTTATCAAAAGCAGGCTCTCCCCGCAGGCACACGGAGCAATCCGATGCTTGACTATCTGACCGGGGTCGAACAACTCAGAAAAAGACTGCCCTGAATTTTTCCTTTGCAGAACTTTGAAAATTGTCCGTGCAAGGTGTATATTATATAAACTGTAATCAATCATACCGGGGAAAGTTCCTTACATACTATAAAGAGAGCTCCGGAAAAATGTGGAGAATAACAACAAATGAATTTCTTTGCCGCTTTGAAAGAAACTGTACGCCGTAACGATTCTCTGGTCTGTGTGGGCCTTGATCCTGATCTTGCCAAACTGCCCGAGTGTGTCAAATCAAGTGCAACTGCGCTTTTTGACTTCAATAAGGCGATCATTGATGCCACTAAAGATTATGTCTGCTGCTACAAGCCTCAGGCTGCTTATTATGCCGGACAGGATCGGGATGATGAACTCAAAAAGACCATCGCTTATATTCACGAAAATGCTCCCGGTATCCCGGTCATCCTCGATGTGAAGCGGGGCGATATCGGTTCCACTGCCTCTATGTATGCAAAAGAGGTCTTTGAACGCTATGAAGCCGATGCCGTGACGGTCAACCCTTATATGGGGTATGATACCCTCAAACCTTTCCTTGATCGGGCTGATAAGGGGGTTTTTATTCTCTGCCGTACCTCCAATCCCAATTCCGGAGACCTGCAGAATCTGGTGGCTGACGGCAAACCCCTCTTCCAGCACGTCGCCGAACTTGTCCGGGACAGCTGGAACGCCAACGGCAATGCCGGTATCGTTGTGGGGGCCACCTATCCTGAAGAACTGAAAATGCTCCGTGAACTCTGTCCTGAACTGCCTTTCCTGGTTCCCGGCGTGGGAGCTCAGGGCGGGGATGTGGAAAAGGTGGTCAACTTCGGATGCACTGCCGCCAAAGACGGAATCGCCGTCAACTCCTCACGGGGGATCATCCACGCAGGCAGCGGCGAAGACTTTGCTGAAAAATCCGGTGCCGCAGCCAAAGCTCTGCGGGATCTTATCAACACTTTCCGGAAGTAATGTTTATGGCTCAATCTGAAAAAAGAACACCCCTTCCCGCCATTGCTATCGTGGGACGTCCCAATGTTGGCAAATCCTCCCTTTTCAACGCCGTGGTGGGCAGACGTCTTGCCATCGTTCACGAACAGGCCGGCGTGACCCGTGACCGGGTTATGGCAACTGTTGTCCGTGACGGACGCAAGTTCCGGCTGATCGACACGGGGGGCCTCGGACTTATGGCCGGTGAAAAGAAGGGCGGCGAAGTCTGGGATGCCGCTATCGCCGATCAGGTGGAAGCCGCCGTGGCTGATGCTGATGTGCTTATCTTTCTCGGTGATGCTCAGGCGGGAGTTACTCCCCTTGACAGTGATATTGCTGCCAGACTCCGGGCCACGGGAAAAAAGGTCATCTGTGCCGCCAATAAATGCGACAACGGCAAGATCGCTGATGATGCCGCAGAGTTTTCTGTGCTGGGATTTTCTCAGGTTCATCCTATCTGTTGTGAACACCGTTCCGGCCTGGGACCCCTTTTTGAACAGGCCTTTTCTCTGCTTCCTGCTTATGAGGGCCCCGATGATGAAGATGCTTCACGGGTGAAACCTCTCAATATCGCCATTGTAGGACGGCCCAATGTGGGCAAATCTTCACTGGTCAATGCTCTCATCGGTGAGAAACGTATGATCACCGCCAACATTGCCGGTACCACCCGGGATGCTGTCGATGTGGAATTTACTTTGCGTTCCGGAGAGGAAAATTATCCCGCCATTCTGGTGGATACTGCCGGTTTGCGTAAAACCGGGAAGGTGGAAAATGTGGTGGAATACTTCAGTGCGATGCGTGCCAAAAGTGCCATTGACCGGGCTGATATCGTGATCTTTATGATCGAGGCTTCTCCTTCCGGAGCGACCGCTCAGGACAGAAAGATCGGTTCTATGATCGAAAGTGCCGGAAAAGGCGTGGTCATTGCCGTCAACAAACGGGATTTGCGTAAAGAAAGCGATGAAGAACTGCTCAAAGCAGTTGACCGGACTCTGCCGGGATTGAATTATGCCCCTGCTGTGCTGGTTTCTGCCTTGAAACAGAACCGTTTTGATGAACTTATCAGCAATATTGCCCGGGTTATGACCAACCTTGACAGTGACATCCCGACCGGTGTTCTCAACCGGGTCCTGGCCGATGCTTTTGACCACCATACGCCTCCTGTTGTGGGAACTGCTCCTTTGAAACTTTATTACGCCACGATGACAGGCAGCCGTCCTCCGAAAATCAAACTTTTTGTCAATGCCAAAGAAAATGCCGCTCCCAACTATATTTCGTTCCTGAAACGCCAGTTGCGCGGGGCCTTTGAATTGACCGGTGTCCCCTTGATCCTCGATATCGTCCCCCGCCCCAAAAAGGTGGAAAGCATCAAGCGGAATATGAACAAATACAAACGCAAGTAACCAAATGGAGTTTTTACAAATGGACAAAGAACTTGAACAGCAGATCGCTGCATTTATGAGTGAAGAACTTGCCAAAGGAACTTCACTTTCGCAGCTTCACGGTATGGTCAATGAAAAATTCCAGACTCATCTGACCTATATGGAAATCCGCATTATTGCTTCTGAACTTCAGGTCGATTGGAACGCCAATGATCCCAAAGCCATTGCCGCCGCCAAAGAAAAAGCCAAAAAAGAGGAAGAAGCACGGGCCGCTGAGGCTGAAGCTGCTATGGCCGCTGAAAATGGCGAAGCTCCCGCCGGAGAAGCTCCCGGAAAATGCGTTGTGACGGTCAATAAGGTCAATCCTCCGGGGATCCTTGCTTCAGGAACGGTGACTTTCTCTTCCGGATCCACCGCTGACTGGTATGTGGATCAGACCGGCCGTCCCGGTATCGGAAATCTGAAAGGCGAACAGCCCACTCAGCAGGAAGCTGAAGAATTTATGGTCGAACTTCAAAAGGTGTTGAGGTAAAAAATGGAAAAATTCCCTGCAGAATTTGATTCTCTTGACTTTGCTGTCCGGAACCAATGTCTTGCAGAAGCTATGGCGGGACTGCGTCCTTTTAATATGCATTGCCATACCTTCTTTTCTTACAACGGTTACGGTTATTCCCCCACTCATATCGCTGCTGTCGCTGCCAAGTCCGGTTGGCGGGCCGCAGGTCTTGTTGACTTCGATGTGCTTGACGGTGTGGATGAATTTCTGAGTGCCTGTGCCGCTTTGCGTGTTCCTGCTGTCGCCGGTATGGAAACCCGGGTCTTTGTGCCGGAACTTGCCGAAGCTGAAATCAACTCCCCCGGAGAACCCG
>JAZUPO010000272.1:0-1699 GCA_045605205.1 Victivallaceae bacterium | reverse complement strand
CTTGGCTGTATGGTCGGTCAGGACTTGATCCAGCGTTCACTGGCGGGCAAGGATGAGAAGTGTGCCTCAAGGAGTGCTGTGTTGTCCTCATTCCTTTATTTTTCAATTGCTTTGATTCCTATTATTATCGGTTTTTCCGCCCGGATCGTTCTGCCCCGGTACGGCATTACGGCAGAATCCGTTGGAGGAAATCTGGAAAATCAAATTCTGCCTCAAATGGCTGTCATTGTCTTAAGCAAACTGCATCCGGTTTTTCTGGTACTTTTCTTTTCAGCATTGATCTCAGCTATTATGAGTTCGGCGGACAGTTGTCTTTTGGCAGGGGCATCACTTTTTTGCAACAATATCCTCAAGGAGTTGTTCCCTGATATTTCTGAAAAGAAATTACTGTTAATCACCCGGTTGAGTACAATTATTTTTGTGGTGCTCAGTTTGTTTTTTGCCCTGAGTGTCCGGAATATTTATCTGCTGATGAAAAACTCCTGGGTAACTCAGCTGGTGGTGGTATTTCTTCCGGTGATGAGTGCTTTGTATCTGCCCAAAAGTTCTCCCCGGTCGGCTTGGGTGGGAATGGTGAGTGCGACGGTGGTGTGGCTGGGATACTGTATAACAGCTTTTTTCAGAAGCGAAGGCAGTTTTGTTGTCATTATGAATAACTTTGACCGTCCCCTGACTTGCGGAGCGGTTTACGGATTTGCCGCAGGGATAGGGGCCTTTGGAGGCTGTTATATTGTTGAAGCATTGTTGAACAAGTCCGGAAAGAGCAAAGGAGTTCCCCAATGAAAGATTTTCTTGTTAAGGCTGTGTCTGTTGCAGAGTGTGCCGCTCAAGTGGCAGATATTTTGGATCATCCCGGCAGTGTGGCACTGCTTCCCACTGAGACGGTTTACGGACTTGTTGCAAAAGTGGGTGATGAAATTGCTTACAGAAAGATTTTTGAACTTAAACAGCGCAGTGAAGCAAAAGTTCTGGGCTGGTTTGTGGCAGATTGGCACACTTTGAGTGATTATGGCGTTCAACTTTCGGGGCTGCCCGAAAAACTGGCCGAAAAATATTGTCCCGGAGCCATCACTATCATTGCTCCGGCAGAAAACGGTATGACTTTGGGCTTCAGGTCTCCGGCTCATCCTTTGCTTCAGGAAATATTGAAACTGACCGGACCTCTGTATCAGACAAGTGCCAATTTGTCAGGTGCACCTGATCCCCTGGATGCAGAAAGTGCTCTTGCACAGCTTTCCGGGGAACCGGATATTGCAGTCGATGGCGGCAGACTGCCGGAAGGGGCTCAAGGGTCAACGGTGGTGGATGCAACAGGCAAAGAACCACGCATTCTCCGGCAGGGGGCTCTTGAAATAGAAGTTTGATACTTTCCCCTCTGCTCTTTATATCGAAAGGCACTGTTGCCGACAAAGGTCGATAAAAGAAGCTGATCGAAAACAAAACAAATAAAAAACCCGGAAGTTGCCTTCCGGGTTTTGTGTAATTTTAAGCCTTAACAGCACAGTTCATTAATTCAGAACGGCACCGGTGTCACCTTTACGGATGGCGTTGGGCTTAATGTAGGAATCAGTACGACCGCCGCTGGCATCCTTGGCAGTTGCAGCGTGGGGATAACCGGAGTTCTGGGGGCTGAACCAGCCGACACCGTTGAAACCGGTGACGTGACCACCCTGGAAGAGGATGTTACCGAAGTTGGTGT
>JAZUPO010000271.1:0-18524 GCA_045605205.1 Victivallaceae bacterium | reverse complement strand
CAGCTTGTTACTTCGTTTCCGGCAGTCGGAGATGATGAAAATTGATCATCTGAAAGGAGGGTGCTGCTATAGCTAAGTTGTTGAAAGGTAATGATCGGAGTGTTCAGCTTACCAATGTTCTGTTGATCGGACTTGATGGTGAGCAGCTCGGTGTTGTCTCTTATTCCAAGGCAAAAGAACTGGCTGCTGAGGCTGGACAGGATCTGGTGATGGTCGCTGAACGGGCAAATCCTCCCGTTGTGCGCATTATGAATTTCGGCAAACTTTGTTATGAGCAAAAGAAGAATCAGAAGGCTCAGCGTAAAGTCGCCGCCGCCCAAAAAGTCAAAGAGGTGAAGTTTCATATCAATATTGACCAGCACGACTATGAGACCAAGGTCAAGCACGTGATGGACTTCTTTGAAAAAGGGTTCCGGGTGAAAGTTACGCTGGCTCTCCGCGGTCGTGAGATGGCTCATCAGGATATGGCTTTTGAACTGATGAACCGGGTGACTGAGGAACTGATTCCGGTTGCCGATCCTGACGGCAAGCCCAAGATGATGGGCCGGAATATTACTGTGGGATTCACTCCCAAGTCCGGAACCGTCAAAAAGGCTCCGACAGCGGAGGATATGGCTGACGATGATGCCGATGTGGAATCTGATGTCGCCGGGGAAAGCGAAGAATAAGTTTTTTGATGACGTGCAAACGTCGTTATTATACACCGGCGCCGGTGAAAGTGCATTGACCGGCCCGGCGAACAATCATCAAAAAGAAAGGTGAAAACAATGCCGAAACTCAAAACCAGAAAATGTGCCGCCAAGCGGCTCAAACAGACCGGAACCGGAAAGTTCCGTCACTTCAAGGCTGGTGCCCGCCACCTTATGGCCTCCAAAAACGCCAAACGCCGTCGTCGTTTGCGTCAGGATGGTGCCGTTTCACATTCCGAAAACCGCCGTATCAAAGTCGCTTTGCCCTACGGTCTGTAATAGAGGAGAAATAGATTATGTCAAGAGTTACTTGTGCCGTTTCTTCCCGCAAACGCCGTAAACGCGTACTTGAACGCGCCAAAGGTTTTTACGGTAACGCAAGCCGCAATATCCGTACCGTTTATGATGCCGTCAATAAGGCAAAAAGCCACGCTTATGTGGGTCGTAAACAGAAAAAACGGCAGTATCGTGCACTGTGGATCGTCCGTATCAACGCAGCCTGCCGTATGCTCAATGTTTCTTACAGCCGATTTATGGCTGGTCTGAAGAATGCCAACATCACCCTGAACCGCAAGGTCCTGGCCGATCTGGCAGTGACCAACCCCGCTGAATTCAAGGCGCTGGTTGAAAAGGTCACTCAGGCCTGAGATTGAAAGAGGCTTGTTCCGGAAAGATTGACGCAGAGGATGTTTTACAGTAAAATGTTTCTCTGACTTTCCGGTTATTGAACAGCTCTTTTGAGCAGTTCCCAACCTGACAGCTTGAAGTTGGTGTTTTCAGACACTTCCTTTCAGGCTGTCTTTTTTTTAATGGAAAACAAGGTAATGAATCCGGTAATTGAAAAGATCAACGCCGCAGTGAAGTCCGCTGCGGAAAAAGTCGCAGCAGCAGCAGCGGCTGCGGATATTGAGGCCGTGCGTATTGAATTCCTCGGCCGTAACGGACTCTTTCCCGCTCTTTCCCGGGAAATGGGCTCTATTCCTGCCGAAGAAAAACGCGAAACGGGAGCTGCTTTCAATAAAGGGCGTCAGCAGATCCAGCAGCTTATTGATGACGGCAATGCCAAATTTGCCGCTGCTTCCGGCAATGGTGATGCCATTGACACCTCTCTTCCCGGACGCCGTCGTCCTGTGGGAAGAAAGCATCCTATTATGGAGATCGCAGATGAGTGTGTGGAAATTTTCGGACGTATGGGCTTTGTTCCCGTTTCCGGACCGGAAATGGAAGATATCTACCATAACTTTGATGCCCTGAACACTCCCGCAGATCATCCTTCAAGAGATGAACAGGACACCTTTTATTTCCCCGACGGACGGATCCTGCGTTCCCAGACTTCTCCGGTTCAGATCCGGGTTATGGAAACACACGAACCCCCTGTGCGTATCGTCGCTCCCGGACGGGTGTTCCGCCGTGATACTCCCGATGCCACCCACGGAATGAATTTTCACCAGATCGAAGGACTGTATATCGACAAAGATGTTTCTCTGGCCGATTTGAAAAGTGTGCTGCTTACCTTTGCCCGTGAAATGTATGGCGAAAAGGTCAATATCCGTCTGCGTCCCCACTTTTTCCCCTTCACCGAGCCCAGCGTGGAGTATGACTTCAGCTGCGTGGTCTGCGGCGGAAAGGGATGTAATGTCTGTAAACATTCCGGCTACATTGAAATCGCCGGTGCCGGTATGGTCGATCCCGCAGTGTTGAAAAACGTGGGCTATGATCCCGAAAAGTGGAGCGGATTCGCTTTCGGTCTCGGTATCGAACGTCTGGCGATGCTCCGTTACCGGATCCCGGATCTGCGTTATCTTTATGAAAACGATGTCCGGTTCCTCGAACAGTTCTGACAATCGGAGAAGGAATCTTTTTTATGAATATCTCAAGAAAATGGCTCTCTGATTACATTGAGCTCAATTGCTCCGATGCGGAGCTGTGTGCCCGGCTTACCGCAGCCGGTATCGAAGTTGAAGCCGTTGAATCCGGTTCTCCCGTTCCTGCCGGTGTCGTTGTCGCCCGTATTGAATCCCGTGAGCCCCATCCCGGTTCCGATCATCTTTCCGTATGTCAGGTTTTCGACGGCAAAGAAACCCGTCAGGTGGTCTGCGGAGCTCCCAATTGCGATGCCGGAAAAATCGTTCCCCTTGCCACCATCGGTACTGTTTTCCAGTCCGAAGAAGGGGAGTTCAAAATCAAAAAATCCAAGCTCCGCGGTGTCGAATCCTGCGGTATGATGTGCAGTGCCAAAGAAATCGGTGTCGGTGATGATGATTCAGGTCTGCTCATCCTTGATCCCGGGGTGACTCTGGGAACTCCTCTGTGCGATATTTACCGTTCAGATACAAAGATCGAAGTGGAAGTCACCCCCAACCGGGCCGACTGGCTCTCAATGTTCGGTATCGCCCGGGATGTCGCCTGTCTTTTGAATACTCCCGCCCGGATGCCTGAAATTTCCGTCCCTGAGTGCAATATCCCCGCTCCCGGC
This sequence comes from Victivallaceae bacterium, assembly GCA_045605205.1. GTDB lineage: Bacteria > Verrucomicrobiota > Lentisphaeria > Victivallales > Victivallaceae > UBA1784. Next base: position 15,359 of record JAZUPO010000271.1, on the reverse strand, counting down.
CTTGTGACTGTGGAAGCCCCTGAACTTTGCCCCCGGTATATCGGACGGACTCTGAAAAATGTCAAAGTCGGTCCTTCTCCTGATTGGATGGTGGAACGCCTTGAGGCAGTGGGACTGCGTTCCATCAACAATGTGGTGGATATCACCAACTTTGTCCTTATGGAACTGGGCCAGCCTCTCCACGCCTTTGATTTGGCCAAACTCGCAGGCCGACGGGTTGTGGCCCGTCGTGCAAAGGCTGGCGAAAAAATCGTTACTCTTGACGGCAGTGAGCTGGAACTTAATGAAAACAATCTGGTCATCGCTGATGCCGAAAAGCCTATGGCACTTGCCGGTATTATGGGCGGTGAATTTTCGGGCGTCAGTGAAACGACAACTGAAGTTTTGATCGAAAGTGCCTGTTTCGCCCCCGCCAATATCCGTACCAGTTCCCGCAAGCTGGGTATTTCCAGCGATTCAAGTTACCGTTTTGAGCGGGGCGTTGATTACGATATGACAGAGGCTGCCGCCGACCGTGCGGTGCAGCTGCTCATCGAACTTGCCGGAGCGGAACTTTCCAGTGAAAAGGTGGATGTCAATACCGGACGCCCCGAAGAAAAGAAGATTCTCTGCCGCTTTGAAAAGATCCGTAAGCTCATCGGCTGCGATGTGTCCAATGAACGGATGATGGAAATTTTCAAAGCCTTGCGTCTTGATGTGGCCGAAGTGACTGCCGATTCCTGTCTGGTGACGGCTCCCCTTTTCCGGGCCGATCTGGAACGTGAAGCTGACCTGGCAGAAGAGGTGGCCCGGGTCAACGGTCTTGATGCCGTCCCCGTTGTGCCTGTCCGTGCTGTGCGTTGTATCCCTGAAAGTGAAAATGATTACGACTGGCAGCGGGAGCTGCGTGAAATGGCTATCGGTATGGGCTTCTATGAGTGTATGCATTACAGCATTGTGAGCATCGCTTCAGCTCTTTCTGACCGCCGTTTCAAAGAAAGCGATCTTGTGAAGCTCAAAAATCCTCTCAATCAGGAACAGCCCTGTATGAGATGTGCCCTGCTGGGTGAAATGCTGCAGACTGTGGGCCGCAATTTTTCACGGGGCAACAGAGATCTCTTTCTCTTTGAACTTGACAAGGCATTTTGTGCCAACAGAGAACTTTTCCCCGAAGAACGCTGGGAAATGCTTTTCCTTATGACCGGCCGCCGTCATCCTGAACTTTATTCAGAAACCGGCCGTGAATGTGTGGATTTTTTTGATCTCAAGGGTGTCTTTGAAAGCATTTTTGAAACTCTCAAGATCCGCAACTTCCGCTTTGTCGAAAGCAAGGATCCCACTTTCCGGGCCGGACACGCATTGGATATCTGTCTCGAAGGAAAGACCGTCGGTGCTTTCGGCGAAGTCGCTGCCGATCTCTGCTCGGGATTCCGTGCCACTGCTCCGGTTTTTGCCGGACGTATCGATCCTGTTGCTCTGCGTGAAGCGGCTTCTCACGTCAATACCCAGTACAAGGAACTCTGTGCCTTCCCCGCTATTGAACGTGACGTTGCCTGTATCGCTCCCGCAGATCAGAGCAACGCCGATGTGCTGGAATTCATCCGCCGTCTGCGGCTGCCCAACTTTGAACAGGTCAAGCTCTTTGATATTTTTGTCGATGACAAACTCAAAGCCGAAAACAAAAAGAGTGTGGCTTACACTTTGACCTTCCGCAACAAAGAGCGGACTCTCACCGATAACGAGGTCAATGCCGCTATGGATAAACTGCGTGCAAAACTTGCCGCAGATCTTAAATTTGAACTCAGATAAAATCAGGAGAAATTATATTATGCTGGACAAAACTCCCGGAGTCATCTATGAAGGCAGACTTGAAGCCAAAGGCCTTAAATTCGCCATCGTTTGCGGCCGGTTCAACAGTTTTTTTGTTGACCGTCTGCTTGAAGGGGCTATGGATACCATTGTCCGTCACGGCGGCAATGCCGAAGATGTGAGCGTGGCCTATGTCCCCGGTTCATACGAGATCCCCTTTGCCATCAAGAGACTTCTTGAAAAGGGCGGCGTGGATGCGGTCATCGCTCTCGGAGTGGTGATTCAGGGAGCTACTCCCCACGCATCTTATATCAACTCCGAAGTTTCCAAGTGCCTGGCTCAGCTGGGCCTTGAATACGGTGTGCCTGTGACCTATGGTATGATCACCGCTGAAGATCTGGATCAGGCCATTGAACGCAGCGGCACCAAGGTCGGTAATAAAGGTGTCGATGCCGCCATTGCTGCCATTGAAATGGCCAATCTGACCCGCGTTATCGGATAAGATACTATGGCCATCATCTCCAATTCAGAAGAAGCGCCCCGCCCCAACAGCAAACGTTTCGGGCGGGAAGCAGTTATGCAGTATCTTTTCAGCTGCGAAGTCAAAGGGGAAATTCCTTCCGCAGAAACTTTCAGCAATTGTTACGAACTGATTTGCAACGAAGATCAGCTTGAAGAAAACCGCTTTACCCGCAAGGCAAAAGAATTCGCCGTCGAACTTTACACCCAAGTGGAACTCAACCGGGAAAGGATCGATGCTCTGCTTGTCCCCCGTTGTGAGGAAGGCTGGGGCTGGGATCGTATTTCTGCTGTTGACCGCAATATTATGCGGGTCGCCGTGGCTGAAATGCTCTGTTTCGATTCGATTCCTGATGTGGTCAGCATCAATGAAGCTGTTGAAATCGGCCGGGATTTTTCCGGCAGTGCTTCCGGCAGTTTTATCAACGGCGTTCTCAACCGCATTATGCGTGAGCTGCCGCCGCCGGAAAAACGCAAGGAGTGATTATGGACCGTTGCTCTTTTGCCCGGAAAGTCCGGGAACGTATTCTCCGTCTTGACGGTGCTACCGGAACTGAACTTGCAAAACAGGGAATGCCCCCGGGGGTCTGTCCGGAAAAATGGGTGACGGAAAATCCTGAGGCTCTTTATGCTGTTCAGCGTGCCTATGTCAACGCCGGAAGCAATATCGTCTATGCTCCCACTTTTGGAGCCAACCCCTTCAAACTGGCTGAATTCGGATTGGAAAAGAACTGCCGGGAAATCAATGCTCAACTGGTAAAAATTTCCCGTGCCGCCGTTGAAGAGAAGGCTATGGTGTTCGGCGATATGGCTCCTACCGGAAATCTGGTGGAGCCCTTTGGCGAGTTGCCCTTTGAAAGGTGTGTCGATGCTTACAAAGAACAGGTGAGGGGACTCCTCGACGGCGGTGTGGACGGCTTTGTTATCGAAACAATGCTTGACCTCCAGGAGTGCCGTGCCGCTTTGCTGGCTGTCCGGGAACTTGCTCCTGATCACCCTGTTATGGTCACTATGACCTTTGATGAGTCCGGAAAAAGTCTTACCGGCTGTGATCCTGTCAGTGCCTTGATCTGTCTTCAGGCTCTGGGGGCGGATGCTTTCGGATGCAACTGCTCAGTCGGTCCTGAAGCTATGGCTCAGGTCATCGGACGGATGAAACCCTATGCCCGGATCCCGTTGATCGCCAAGCCCAATGCCGGGCTGCCCCATTTGCAGGGAGATAAAACGGTGTTTGATCTGGGACCTGCTGATTTTGCCGCTGCTGCTGCCGGACTGATCGCAGCCGGTGCCGCTATTGTAGGCGGCTGCTGCGGAACGACTCCTGAACACATCGCCGCTCTCGATAAAGCTCTGGGAGACAAACGGGGGGAGATCTTTGACGGTCTTGACGGTGTGGTGAGTTCCAGCGGGGCTTTCTGCCGGATCGCTCCCGGTGAACCTTTTGCGGTCATCGGCGAAAGGATCAATCCCACAGGCAAAAAAGCCTTGCAGGCGGAATTGCGCAGCGGATCTCTTGAAATGGTCCGTTCTTTTGCCCGGGAACAGATGGAACAGGGAGCCTCGCTTCTCGATGTGAATCTGGGGCTTTCAGGCATTGATGAAACAGCTTTGATGCGTCAGACAGTTTGTGAATTGGCTGTATTGGCCCCAAATATGCCCCTTTCTATTGATACGACTTCTCCCGAAGCGGCCGAAGCCGCCTTGCGGATCTATCCCGGACGGGCCCTCTTTAACTCTATCAGCGGCGAAAAGAAAAAATTGGAAGAGATCCTGCCCATTGTCAAGCGTTACGGTGCTCTGCCCATATTATTGCCCCTGACCGATGAGGGGATCCCTGTCTCAGGAAAAGAACGCATCAAAGTGCTGGATAAACTGATTTGTGATTGCGGCATCAAAGATTATCTTGTGGATGCTCTTGTGATGACCGTCGGGGCTGACCTCAATGCCCCCCGGGCCGCTTTGGAAGTGATCGAATATGCCAATGGCGTCCTTGAAAAAGGAACGACCTGCGGTCTTTCCAATGTAAGTTTCGGTCTGCCCGGCAGAGCTGCTGTCAACGCAGCATTTCTTACTCTGGCTGCGGGGAAAGGACTTTCTTCAGCCATTGCCAATCCCTGTGCCGCAGGGATTATGTCAACGGTAGCGGCCGCTGATGCTCTTTTGGGACACGATCCCAAGTTTACCAGACTGACTGCCGCCGCTGCTGCTGCCGGAAGTGTTTCAGCTCCCGCCGCAGGAGTAAAAAAGGAGCTTTCTCTTTTTGAGGCGGTTCTTGCCGGTGAGGAAGATTTGGCTCTTGCTGCTTTGAAAAAACTTCTTGAAAGCGGTATGGAACCTTTGAAGATCGTGGATGATATTCTGATCCCAGCCGTCAATGCGGTGGGAGAAAAGTTTGAGAAAAAAGAGTATTTCCTGCCTCAGCTGATGTTCGGTGCCGCTGCTATGCGTAAGGCTATGGATCATTTGAAACCCCTGCTGCTCAAAGCTCAGAGCGGCTGCCCCGCCGGTCCGGTCTTTGTGGTGGCGACGGTGGAAGGGGATATCCACGATATCGGAAAAAACATTCTGACTCTGCTTCTGGAAAATTACGGCTTCACCGTGATCGACCTCGGCAAGGATGTTCCTTGCAGCAAAGTCCTTGAATGTGCTCTGGCAAACAAGGCCTCCTTTATCGGACTGTCTGCCCTTATGACTACGACAATGCCCCGGATGAGGGAAATGGCGGAACTGTTGAAAAAAGAACAGATACATATTCCGCTTTTTGTGGGCGGTGCTGCGGTGGATGAGGAATTTGCCCGTTCCATCGGAGCTTTCTATTCCCCTGATGCTATGGGCACTGTCCGGCTGGCATTGGAAATGAAAAAATGAAATTTGCCCTTTGTCTCGGCGGTAATATGGGGGATGTGAAATCTTCCTTTGACAGCGTGGAAAATGCTCTCGCCGCCTTTGGGGTGACTGCGATCCGCAGGAGCCGTATTTATGTGACGGCCCCTGTGGGGTGTGTGCCGGGAACTCCGGACTTTATGAATCAGGCTCTTACCGGAGAGTGTACAGCTTCTCCGGAAGAGCTTTTTGCTTTGCTCCAGCAGCTTGAACGCCGATCCGGGCGTCCGGCGTGCCATTCAAGTCAGGAGTCACGGCCTCTTGACTGCGATCTGATCTTGTGGGGAGAAGAGTGTATCAATACGGATATGCTTACTGTCCCTCACCCCCGTGCCCGTATACGGCAGTTTGTTCTTGAACCCCTGGCCGAAATAGCCCCTGAAATGAAATTCCCCGACGGCGTGACTGCGGCTCAGGCCTGGGCCGCTTTGCAGAAAGATCTTGCGTAAAGCGAAAGGCTGTTGTCCCGGGCTCCCATAATGACGATCAGATCTCCCGGTTGTGCCTGAGAGAGGATCAGGGATCTTAAACTGTCCCGGTCTGCTGCAAAGTGATAGCGTTCCGGAGCGGAAGCAAAGTTTTGCCACTGAGAGATCACCTCTTCTGAAGTCGGTTTGAAACTTGAAGTTCCTCCGGCATAAAATGGGGGGAGCATAAAGAATCCGTCTCCCGGACGCAATGTTTTTTCAAGGGTTTCCAGAAGCTCGTCACGGAAAAATCCCAAAGGTCCGAATCCGTGAGGCTGAAAGACCGTAAAGATCCTGCCGGTCGTGATTTCTGTAAGCATCCTGATACAGGAGGCGATCTTTTCCGGATTGTGGGCATAATCGTCGTAGACCGGTATCTCCTTTTCTGTAAAACCCACACAGTCGTTACGTCTTCTTATCCCGTCAAAACGTTCAATTGCTTTTAGTACTGTTTCCTGAGAAAATCCCAGCATCTGAAGCATCGCAAAAACAGCCAGTGCATTGGCTGCCGTGTGGATCCCCGGTGCCGGAAGTGTGACTTTGCGGCAGCCTTTGAACTCTGCAACGGGGAGCAACACAGAACCCTGACGGGAAATCGTGTAATTTGAAAGCTGATAACTGCATTCATCTGCGGGGGCGGTCCCGAAAACTTCCAACTGCAGATCCGGATTGTCCAGATAGGGTTTGACGGCTGAATAGACCTCTTTTTCGACAACGGCCCCCTTTTTGACCCGGTTGAGGAATTTTCCGAAAACTTCGGCAAGTTCTTCTTTGCTGTAATGGTCAGTTCCCATATTCAGAATAATGGCATAATCAGGCGTGTAGTTCAAAAGGCTTTTATCGCTTTCATCAGCTTCAAAGACAAAGTGTTTGCCGGAGCCTGCGTGAAAATTGCCGATGGAACTGCCGCTCACATAACGTTTAGAAATTGCTCCGTTGAGAAATCCCGCATCACTGCCGCAATTGGCAATGGCTTCACTTAAAAAAGCTGTAACTGTACTCTTGCCGCAGCTGCCTGCAACTGCAATGGTACAACGGGAATCAAATTCTTTCAGCAGCAGATCCAGAAGCTGCGAGCGGTGAAGGTGCGGGATGCCGCCAGCGGCGGCAAAATCAGGATTATCCGGTTCAATGGCACTTGAAAAAACCAGAGCCTCCGGAGCTTCCTGATTCATAAAAGAGCCGTCCTGAGGGAAAATCGTGACTCCGGAGTTCTGCAAAGGTGAAAGAATGTGGGAATTTTCACTCTTTCCCGCATCCCGGTCGCTTCCGGTAACTTTATATCCCAGGGCCCGGCACCAGGAAGCCAGACCGGACATCCCGATACCGCCGATTCCGACGAAATGCAAACTTTTCATTGAACAACTCCATTGTTTTTTCTATAATCTACCATAAATCCTGAAAAAATCAAGCAGACAGTTTGACTTTTTACTTCAGAGGAGTTATAATAGGTGACGGAACACAGTTGAGGTCGCATTTTTATGTTCAATAAATCAGGATTTACCTTTGTCGGGGAAACGATCACCGGCTTGGTGCGGAAGCACAATGAGGACAATTTTTTAATATCCGCTCCGGAGGATCGCTGCACCGCTTTGGCAGTCGTCGCTGATGGTGTCGGCGGACACCGGCACGGCGAGATCGTCAGTTATATCAGCTGTCGGGATCTGGGAAACGCCTTTAACGCCCTGAAAGATGAGAAACTGCTTGAAAATGAGGGGGCCGAAACGTTTTTGCAGGAAAATATTGCAGCGATCAACAAAAGAGTGTTTGCAATCAACTACGAAGAATTTACTTTGCACCCTATGAGCAGTACTCTGGTGGCTGTGCTCTTTATGCCGGGATATGCTGTTATGGCTAATGTGGGGGACAGCCGTTTCTACGTTGTGACTCCTGACGGGGATCTTGAACAAATATCGACCGATCATACTTTGTCCAATGAAGACGAATTCAGCGATCTGCGGGAAAAATTCCCCCATTATGCCCATAATACCATTTCCCGTTCCATCGGAGCCAGGTACAATTTGAAAATTGAGATCAAGCGTATCCCGCTTGAGGGTGGAGAAAGGTTCTTTCTCTGTTCAGACGGAGTTTACAGAGATTTGGACAATGAAACGATCAAAAGGCTGCTTGCAGCTTCAACTTCACCCCGGCAGAGTGTGAACCGGATTATGCGTTCCGTGCTCATCAACGGTGCCCGGGATAACACGACTGTCATCAGTGTTTTTCCGGGAAGAGAATTCGCTTGAGCTTGTTCAATGCCTGGAATAAAAAGGGCCGCTTTGCGTAAATGCGGTCAAAGAAAATATTTTCAAGTTCAATATTGCGTTCGACCGCAGGGGGATGTTCCAGAGGAAACTCCAGTTTTTCAAAAGGCATTTCCATCACATCGTCAATGCGTGTGTGTGATGCATCCCACCCCACATTGGTGACCAGATTTTTTGTAGGCAGAATACACAGTCCCTTATTTTTGACACAGGCGTAAAGCCATTGAAAATCCCAGGTGTCGAACCCCGGAGCGTGGGTATAAACTTTTTCAAACAGTTCCAGCAGCCGTTTCTGGTGACGCTTGGCAGGGAAAAGTTCTCCAATCGCACCGGAACGCCGGTAAGCGGGGAAATCCGGCATATCGTAGCTCATCAGCTGCCAGGCCCGCCGCCAGGTGGCCCATCCCCAGCAGCAGGGGAAAGAGAGGAATTCATAGGCATTCCCGGAGGGCACCGGTGAGGTGACCAGAGCCGTTCCGGAAAGCATAAGGACTTTATGACAATTCCGGTACCGTTCCAGAAGTTCGCCGGTAAAGTGAAAAAAATCTTCTGACGGGACACAGTCGTCTTCAAGGATCATTCCCGATTCCACATTTTCAAAGAACCAGTCGATAGCGGCAGTCATATGCTTGCCGCAGCCCAGATTTTTTTCCTGAAAACGCACCTTGACGTCACATTCCCAGGTGACGGCATTAAGGACGGCTTCTCTTGCCTCATTGCACAGCTTTTCTTCACCCGGACGCTCCGGGCGGGGGCCGTCTGCCGCAAGAAAAAGCTGTTTCGGACGGATCTTTTGCAGGGATTCGGCAACTTTAACAGCGTTCCAGGCACGGTTGAAAACGATTATCAATACGGGAATATCTTGCATATAAAAACCTTTCTTTCGGAGATAATTTACTTCAAAAAGAGCCGTTTGTCAAGTTTTTTGCATAAAAAATCCATTTTATTTCCTGTTGCAGGGTGAAAAAACTCAGAGAGTGTGCTATATTAATAAATTACACACGGAGGAAACTTGATGAAAAGCAACTTTGAAGAACGTTTGGAAGCCTTGTGCGGTGCAGATGGACTGAAAGCAGCCAAACAGCTGCTCAAACAGAATTTGCTCTGCGGAGCCTGGCACGATGAAGCCGGGCATATCCACGGTGTCTTCAAAGAAGATAACGGACGTGTGCACTGCCGGGTGGAGCCGGGAGAAAAGGCGGTTTCTGAATGTTCCAAATGCCGGAATTTACAGAATTTTAACTGCTGTTCACACGGCGTTGCGCTGATGATGTATTCCGGCAGATTTCACCGTCCGGAAGTTGCTGACCCGGAAACCCGGTATCACAGCGGACTCAGGCGGGCTCCCTTGCCTTCGCTGGTCAATATCGCAGGCCGGGGAAATTGTGCCGAACTCTTTATCGACTGCCTGCATCTGCCGCCCCACGTTCCCACCAAATGGGAAAATACAGTCTTCAAGTGCAAGATCCGCTGCAACGGCAGGGAGTATCTGGGGAATTTGACCAACTTGCGGCAGCTGTATTTTGAAAAATATCTTTCAGCTGTTGTCCGTTGGGAAAACTTTTCTCCTCAGGATAAACAGCTGATCCATTTTCTTGCCTTGAATGGCGAAGCGGAAAACTCCAATGTGCTGCTGCCCGCCGAAATGGCTGCCGAACTGCTGCACAGTCTGGTGGGGTTTGACCGCTTTATACGGGATAATCGCCCGGTGATCGTCCGCCGCGAAACGGGTGAACCTGTTTTGCTTGTAAACGGAAATAAATGTTTCCCCGGGATCCGTTTGCCCGGAGCTGTTGTTCCGGTACGCAACGCCAAGATCATCGCCGGACGTACCGGGTGCTGGGTCGGTGTGGAAGGAGAGTATTTCTTTGTTCCTGCCAAATGTGAGATCGGACCGCTCAGGAGCTTTTTCGCCTCCCCGGCAAGAGAGGAAACTGCGGAAAATATTGAGAAGTACAAGAATGAATTTCCATTTCCTGTGATGAAGGTCAAAGCATCGGACCTGCCGGTGCTGACACCCGGATTATTTATTGACGGAGTCCTTGATCCGGAAAACGGATTGCTGATCGATCTGGGATTTTTGTATCGTTCTGAATCGGGAAAAGGAGTGCTCTGTATTCCTGAAACAGAGGTCGTACACGGGAATTTTCGCAGGAACAGGGAAAAAGAACTTGCTATTCTTGACCGCTTTGCAATGTTCGGATTTTCCGGCAGGGCAGGGGCTTGGCAGTTGAGTTCATTGGAACATATCGGAACTTTTTTTACCTCATTTTTGCCTCAACTGCTCTCTGAAAAAGATGCTCCGGTCCTCGGCCCCGGATTGCTTCAGGGAGTCAACGGCAACTTTGTGATGCCGGCTGTCGCAGAAGGCCGGCTTCTGGAAAAACGGGAAAATTCTTTCTTGCTTCAGCTGAAAATAAGTGTCCGGGGAGAAGTCCTTGAATGGGATGAATGCCGGGAAGCTGCCCTGAAGCATCAGCGTTTTTTGCAGATGGCCGATGGCAGAATCGTTGAACTGAGTGAAAAAATTTCTGTTCTTCTGCGTGCTGCCGACGTGCTTTTCAGCAGTATGGATGGGGAAAGTATGAGCTTTGAACTGCCCTTTGTCAATGGGGCGTATTACCGGGAACTTTGCCGTGAGCTGCCGGAGTGTGTTCCTTCTGAAATCGCAGCGGAGCCCCTCAGTTGCAAATCTCTTCTCACCGGGCCCGGATTTGAATTTTCAGGAAGGCTGCGTCCCTATCAGGAGCAGGGAGTGGAGTTTATGCGTTATCTGACCGATCGCGGCTTCAACTGTTTGCTGGCAGATGAAATGGGGTTGGGAAAAACTGTTCAGCTTCTGGCACTTCTTTCCTCGCGGACGGATAAAAATTCTCTGCCCTCGCTGATCGTGTGTCCTGCTTCTCTTGTTACCAACTGGGAACGGGAAAGTTCCCGTTTTGTTCCCGGGTTCAAGGTGGGGACTCCCGGCGTTTCCAAAAATCGCACTTTCTGGGAAAATTACCGGGATTACAATGTGATCATCGTTTCTTACGCTATCGCCAGACTGGATATTGAGCTTATCAAACGGTGTAAATTTTCGTTTTTGATCCTTGATGAAGCTCAGCATATCAAGAATCCCGGTTCCACCAATGCCAAAAGCTGTAAATTGCTGCGTGCGGACAGCAGGATCGTCCTCTCTGGTACGCCCCTTGAAAACTGTTCTGCCGATTTGTGGAGCCTTTTTGATTTTCTGCAGCCGGGAATGCTCGGGCGGCTGCCTGAGTTCAAACGCCGTTATGCCGATATTGCGTTCAGCGAAGAACTGCAGCAGGATTTGCGTATGCGGATCGATCCTTTTATTTTGCGGCGAACAAAAAGCGATGTGGCAAAAGATCTGCCTGAACGTTCGGAACATCTTATTTTCTGTGATTTTTCGGCAGCACAGAGAAAACTTTACGACGAGATCCTGGACGAAGGCCGCAAAGAATTGGCGAAAATCAAAGATACAGATGCCGGAGGCAGTGCGGCTGTTTTCAATATTCTGCTGCGGCTGCGGCAAGTTTGCTGCCACCCTGAACTGCTGCCTGACAACCGCGGAGCAGGAGTGCCGTCAGTCAAAAGCGACCTTTTTATGGAACTTGTACAGCAGGATGTTGACAGTGGACACAAGCTGCTGGGGTTCAGTCAGTTTACATCCCTGCTTGCCATACTGAAAAAGAATCTGACCGAAAACGGTATTCCTTTTGAATATCTCGACGGAACCACAGCCAACCGGCAGCTCCACGTCGATAACTTTAACAATTCTCCGGAAATCCCCCTCTTTTTGCTGAGTTTGAAAGCTGGTGGTACAGGACTCAATTTGGTTTCTGCCGATACAGTCATCATTTATGACCCCTGGTGGAACCCTGCAGCCGAACTTCAGGCTGCTGACCGGACTCACCGTATCGGACAGACACGGGCTGTGAATATTTACAAACTTGTGGTACGGAATTCCATAGAAGAAAAGATCATTGCTCTTCAGGAACGCAAAAAAGCTGTCTTTGATGCCTTGATCACAGACAGTGTGCCTGATAAACTTACGGCGGCGGAATTACGTTCGCTTTTAACAGAGGAGTAACCTTAAATTATGTTCAAAAAATTATTTCTTCCCGTTGGTATCCTTGTGGCTGTGGCTTTGGCTTTTCTGCTGCCTGAGCCGGGGATATTTTTCAAAAATCTCAAGTTGAATAATTATCTTATTATCGCCATTTTTCTGGTCTGCGGATGGCAAACGACCGCGGAGTTGAAGTTCGACCGGAATTTTTTGATGCTCTTTATTGCAGGAGCATTGATCACACTTGTGGCCGCCCCCTTTATGGGATGGGGGATCGCCAAGGGGCTGGGACTTGATCCCCTCAGCGCTGCCGGATTGATGGTGATCGCCGCTATGCCGCCCACACTTTCAAGCGGCGTGGTGATGACGGGGACTGCCGGAGGCAATACGCTTCTGGCGATGACGGTGACGATCGCTTACAGCTTTATCGGAGTTTTTATTCTGCCCCTTATTCTGCCTTTGCTGATGCCGGAGGGGACGGAAATCGTCGTCAAGCCTTTGAAAATGCTGACAGATCTGGCATTGCTTGTGATCCTGCCTGCGGTGGCAGGTGTGGTGTTGCGTCTTGTGACCCAAAAGAAACTTCCTGCCTGGGGCGGACATATCCCCAGCTTATGCGTGATATTGCTGGTGTGGGGATTTTTTTCCGCAGCCAGTGCCGATATGCTGAAATTCCCTGCTGCCACACTGCTTGCGGCGGCACTGGGCAGTCTGGTGCTGCATCTGGTGCTGATGGGAGCTATGTGGTACAGCGGAGTTCTTTTCAAAACAGGAGTTCCTGAGCGGAAAGCTATGCTTTTTACAGGAGCTTCCAAAACATTGACCATTGCTCTTGCTACATTGTCCATATTAGGGGCTTCCGGAAATGCTGTAATTCCCTGTATGGTATTTTATTTCCTGCAAATGGTCATTGATTCAGCTCTGGCTGGCAAGATGGCAGGAAAAAAAGAGAAAACAGCAGAAAAAACACTTGCAAAATAACAAAAGAAGAAGTATATTATATGAATTGATTGTGACTTGGAAGATTTTTCTTTGTGCCAAACTGTGCTGCCATCCCGATCATCAGGCAGAAACAGATCCGCATAAAGGAGAGTTTGGACAGTCGCAGTTGATATACCGCAGTGCCTGTTCAACTTTGATTCAGTGCGAGAGTCAAAGGATGTTCAGAACAGGGGTTTCACTTGCGGAATGTGCGGTGAAAAATTTTTGACAGGTTAAGAAACAATGAAAACTTATCTGGCTAAAGTCGGAGAAATCCAGCCCGAACATATCCTGTTCGACGCCTCCGAAGCTCCGGTCGGCCGTCTCGCGGTGGCTATCGCCAACGCTCTGCGCGGCAAAGACAAACCCACCTATACCCCTCACATTGATACTGGCGCCTGCGTCATCGTGATCAACGCTTCCAAAGCTGTGCTCACCGGACGTAAAGCCACTGAGAAGGTTTACGTGGATTACAGCGGTTACTACAGCGGTCTCAAAGAGACTACTGCCAAGGAACTGTTCGAAAAGGATCCCACACGCATCATCCGTGATGCTGTCTGGGGAATGATGCCCCATGGCCGTCTGGGCCGGGCTCAGTTCAGCAAACTCAAAGTCTATGCCGGTGCTGAGCATCCTCACGCTGCGCAGAATCCTAAAAAAGTTACCGTGGAGTAAACCATTATGGCTATCAATACCAATGAAATTATCGCCACCGGCCGTCGTAAATGTGCTGTGGCCCGTGTCCGGCTCGTCGCCGGAAGCGGCAAGATTACTGTCAATGGTAAAGAGATGACTGAGTATTTCCCCTCTGAATCTCTCCAGGGATATGTCAAGCAGGTCTTCAGTGTCAGCGAAACCACCGACAAGTTCGATGTCGTCGCCCGTCTCGACGGCGGCGGTATCGCCGGTCAGGCCGGTGCTCTGCGCCACGGTATTGCCCGTGCTCTTGTGACCTATGACGAGGAACTCCGTCCGGCTCTCAAAGCTGCCGGTATGATGACCCGTGATGCCCGCGTCAAGGAACGTAAGAAGTCCGGTCAGCCCGGTGCACGTCGCCGGTTCCAGTTCTCCAAACGCTAAGCGTTTTTCAGAATCTGGATTCAAAAAAAGCCCGCCTGCAAAGGTGGGCTTTTTTGTTGTGCCGAAAGAAGAAACAGTGGAAAGAAAAGCTCTGTTTCAACACCTTGGAGAACTTCTGAAAACCCTTTTGGAGAGGGGAGGAGAACGCTTGAAAAGTATAAGGAAATAACTTTGAAAAAAAGAGCGTGCTTTATTCTCTTTTTTCTGTGTAAAAACTTGAATTTATTTGCGAAATGTGCTATATTATTAAAAATTATACCATTGTTAATCGAAAGAGTTTGTTATGAGCGACGAAGTTGTTGATTTGCAGAAGAAAGATGCTGCTGAATATAGCGCAAGTAAGATTACTGTTCTTGAGGGGCTTGAGGCCGTTCGTATGCGTCCTGCTATGTACATCGGCAGTACCAGTGAACGGGGACTTCATCATCTTGTTTACGAGGTGGTGGACAACTCCATTGACGAAGCTTTGGCAGGGTATGCCAGCAATGTGCAGGTGATCATCCACCCCGATAACTCCATTTCAGTTGAGGATGACGGCCGCGGTATCCCTGTGGATATGCACGAGACTGAGAAAAAGCCCGCTGTGGAAGTTGTGCTGACCGTCCTTCACGCAGGCGGTAAGTTTGACCATAACTCCTACAAAGTTTCAGGTGGTCTGCACGGCGTGGGTGTTTCCTGTGTGAATGCCCTGTCTGATTGGATGAAAGTCGAAGTTTTCCGTGACGGCAAGATCCACGAGATCGAGTTTGAACGGGGCGTTACCAGCAAACAGCTTGTCGTGACCGGGGAAACTGCCAAAAGAGGAACCAAAGTCACCTTTAAGCCTGATGCCACGATTTTTGATACAACGATCTATTCTCACGCAACTTTGATGTATCGTCTGCGGGAACTTGCTTATCTTAATTCCGGTGTCAAGATCACTTTGATCGATGAGCGCAGCGAAGAACAGGGCGGTTCTCCCCGCAGTGATGTGTTCCACTTTGAAGGCGGTATCCGGGAATTTGTCAAGAGTCTGACCACCAACCGGACTCTGATTACCCCTGAAGTGATCTATTTTCACAGAGAACGCAACGGTATCGATGTGGAAGTGGCTTTTCAGTATACCAATGATACCAATGAAAAGATTTATACATACGCCAACAACATCAATACCGTTGACGGCGGTATGCACCTGACCGGTTTTCAGGCTTCTCTGACCCATACCATTGGTAAATATGCTAAAGCTGAACTGAAAAACGATCTTGCTCTGAATGGTTCCGACGTCCGCGAAGGTCTTTCAGCTGTCGTCAGCGCCAAGGTGCC
>JAZUPO010000270.1:0-13671 GCA_045605205.1 Victivallaceae bacterium | reverse complement strand
TATCCGAAAGTGAGTTGTTCCATCCTGACTGCTTCGACTCCGGCATCGGGCGGGGCCGGGAAACGGATCACTCCTTTGTAGTTGAGAGCATCCGGCAGTTCGACATCTTCGATGGCATCCAGTTTTTTCTGCCAGCTTTTTGCAGCTGCGGCTTTGGTGCTTTTGCTGCGGAACCGGTCAATGAGCCGTTCAAGCCGTTCTTTTTCCCGGTCGGTGTTGCGTTTGGCAGCTTCAAGAGCGTGGGCACGCTGTTCTCTTTCGCGGCAGTAGAAGTCATAACTCCCCGGATAACGGGTGGCGATCCCCTGATTGATTTCCACGATGACATTGGTCAGTTTTCGCAACAGAAAACGGTCGTGGGAAATCAGGATCAATGTTCCCTGAAATGTTCCGAGAAAACGGCAGAGCCATTCGACTGCCGGAATATCCAGATAGTTTGACGGTTCGTCAAGGAGCAATGTGTCGGGACGGGAAATAAGCACCCGGGCCAAAGCCGCACGCATCTGCCAACCGCCGGAAAAACTTGAAAGAGGACGCTTGAAATCCTGTTCGGCAAAACCCAGACTGCTCAAGGCTTGGGCCGCTTCCACATCAAGACGGTAGGCTCCCAGATGTTCGATCATCGTTTGAAGTTCTCCGTGACGGCGGAGAGCTTTGTCCAATTCATCATCGGGGATCCGGTCTTCGGCCATATCGTTTTCCAGTTTTTTGAGTTCTTCGGCACCGCTTTTCAGTTCAGGAATGGCATCGGCAGTGAAATCCAGCAAAGAACGTGACAGTTCATTATGGTCAATATGCTGACGCATAATGCCGATACGGTGATTTTTGGGGATCGCTATGGAACCGGAATCAGGAGACTGCTCCCCCATAAGAATGGAAAACAAGGTACTTTTACCGGCTCCGTTGGGACCTACGATACCCACACGTTCACCCGGATTGATCCGGAGTGTAATGTCACGGAGAATGTCTTTGCCGGAAAAACTTTTGCAAATATTGCGGAAATCGATCATTTTTTCTCTGACAGTGATTTATTCTTTTTTTTGACCGGCATAACATACCGGAATCCTACATCATTTCCCCCGCGGGAAGAGTAAACAATATTGGAAAGTCTCGCCACGGAGGGCAGTGAATGATAAGAGCCGCCCATAATGGCATATTTCCCTTTGAGACCACCTGATTGAACGGCCACTTTGACGAATTCGCGGACATTGCCCGAAAGATCATAAACCCCGTAAATGGAACAGTCTCCGGGCATTGATCCCACTGCTTGAAAACCGGCTTTGTTGATCACCGCTTTGCCGTCGGCATATTCATTACCCCAAGAGTATTCAGTGCCGTCAATACCGCCTGCAGCTTTGCTCCACTGAGCCCGGGTGGGCAGCTGGATGGGCCGCTTGAATTTTTTACTCAGATAGTCACAGAACGCATCTGCGGCAAAGCCGGAAATGCCGGTGACAGGATGATTCGGTGAAAGACCTTTTCTTAACAGCTTTCCATTCTCATCCCAGGAGCGCAAGCTCTGGAGCGTTCCGCTATGGTCAAAGTAGTACGAGGCATAAAGTTTTTTCAGCTTTTTGTCTTTGAGGGTACGCCAGAACTCCAGATATTCTGCAACTGTGACTTCGGTTTGCTTGATAAGAAAATCATTCTCAATGGATTTGCGTCTGAAACCGTTACTGATATCAGGGATATGGGCAAATTCCCCGCCGGGAATAAAGACCATCCCGGGAGGAATTGACGAGGGAATCGAAAGATCCGCACTGTATTGGACACTGAGTGAGGAACGCACGGGGATCCTTTTGATCCGTCCGTCGGCAGTTTCCGCAATGACGGTATAGAGTCCCACAGGAAGCTGGACTTTTTCTGAAATTTCTTCTTTGGGAGTGTTTGTTTGAAGTGTGACCAGACGGCCGGAATTGTCTTCAATACGCCATTTGATACCGGAAAGATTTTTCAATATCACTGTCCCCGTAGCGGAAAGGGCACGGCTGAACAGGCTGTTGAATTGAGGATCAGTTTTTCGCAACTGGTCAAAAATATCTTTCCATTTTTTTTCACAGAGAGCGGTGAAATTGTTTAATTTTTCATCGTTTCTGGTCAGATGACAGAAATCGGCATAGGAAAGAAAGATCTTTTTTGCAGTCATAGTGACATAATGGGGATTGCGGTATGAAGCAGGGATACGTTCAATGATATCCAGAGTGGATTTGAAATCCGCTTCCGCATCGGCGACATCGGCTGCAATGGCATTTTCAAGCATCTGCATTCTGATTACGTCCAGAGAACCTTTGTCAAGCTGAAGAACCTTCCTTTTTGCCTGTAAAAGACGTTTTTCTCCATCCCGGAACGTGCGTACTGATACGTGCCTGAGAGATTCCACCTGAAGCTTTTCCTGAAAAAACGAATAAAGAGAAAAGGCACACCAGGTCAGCAGTGAGAGAAAAAGTACCACCGGAACAACAGGGTGACGGAAAACAAATTTTCCGAATTTATATATGGGAGAGGGAGAGTAGGCCGCAACCGGCAGGCCGTCCCGGTAATTTCTCAAATCTTCCAAAAGATCGTTGACAGAATCATAACGCTTTTCCGGCATCCGTGACATTGCTTTAAGGCAGATTGATTCCAATTCACGGGGGATCAACGTGTCTGAAGAAACACATTTTCTGGGGGGAGGGAGTTTTTCCTGAACAACCTTTTTCTGGATCTCTTCAAGGGTTTCAGCTCCCTCAAAGGGAGAGGTTTTTAAGGTGAGAATGGAATAGAGAACACACCCCAGAGCATAGATGTCTGACTTGATCGTCGCTTCGTTGCTGCTGAGACTCAAGTGTTCAGGGGCCATAAAGACAGGAGTCCCCCCCATTTGGCGTTTTTCCTGTAATACCGGATCGGAGTCCTCTTGGCCGTATCCCGGCAGATAACGTGCCATTCCCCAATCCATAACCAGAACTTCTCCGAAATTACCGACCATAATGTTTTCAGGCTTCAAATCACAGTGGCAAATACCATTCTGGTGGGCATAGTTGACTCCCTGACAGGCTCCCATAAAGATATCCAGCAACCGGGGAAGGGGGAATTTTTTCCGGTAACCGTTCCGGTTTTCTGAAAGTTTTTTCAAGATGGCTCTCAGTGTTTCTCCGCCGATGCGTTTCATTGAAAAGTAGCAGCCCGCATCTTCAAAAACACCGATCCGGTGGACTGGAACGATGTTGGGGTGAGCGATCTGGGCCGTTATACGGGCTTCCCGGATAAAAGCCATAATACGTTCTTTCTGGTTGCGGTAGCGGGGGCGGAGGACCTTGAGGGCCAACTTGCGTTTCAATCCCGGTTCTGTGGCAGCATAAACAGCTCCGAAACCGCCTATTCCGATCGTATGCAGATCTTCGTAGGCGGCCAAAGCGTTTTTCTCGGGAGGAGCCACCAGGGCCATAATTTCTTCCTGAGAAAGCAAATCATCGCCCCCTGCAGCATCATCCAGGAGCTGAGTCAGATTTTCGGTTGACTGATCCAATTGAAACAAGGTGTCAACTGAACTGTGAGAAGTCAAGTTCGGCAAGGGAGGTCATCTCTTTCGTTGAGGTTCATTTTTGAAGGAGCGGACAGCGTTGCCGAAATCGTCAGCATAGCGAACTCCGGCTTTTCGGGTGACAGGGATCTTCACGGCCTTTTCCCAAAGCTCTGTATCGCTGAAAAGCAGAACTTTAGCTTCAAGTTTGCTGTCATTGTCATATCCGGTGACGACTCCGACGAAGCCGCCGTCCCGGGTAACGATAATATCTCCGAGTTCCGCATTGAGCTGACTGCTGCTGCGGCTGCGATCATTGCGGATCAGCAGATAAGGAAAGTTTTTCCTGGGATCGATCGAACAGCGTCCCACAAGGGAAGCACTGCTTGAACCGAACTTTTTGAAACTGAAAACGAAAAGATTTTCCAGACCTTTTTCCATCAATTCTTTTCTTGTCACAAGCTTCAATGGTGTCCTGCCTTTCAGGCTCAGCTCCACTGCGGCCAATTTTTCACCGCCGGGCATTCTGACTGCCAGAAGCGGAGCTGTCAAAGGCTGCTGTACCGGAGAGTCAGGAAGCGAGACAGAATAAGAGAGGTCTGTGATATTTCTGTAAAGCAGATTTGTTCCCGGAGTGCCGGTCAGCAGTTCAAAAGGAGCGATTGCCAGAGTCTTTTTACCGAATTTGACCAGCACGGGAACGTAATCGCCCCTGGCTGTACGCTCAAGAACCATTGCCTTTTCACGGATAAAAAATTTAAGGTTAAAGGCTGCTGCTGAATAACGCTTGAAGGCTTCTGCAGCCGGTTTTGCAGTGACCTGTTTAAGGATCTTTTCAGTAGCGGCAAGTTTGCCTTCCGCAAGTTTTGCCGCAACTTTATTGGCATCAGATTCTTTTTTAGCCTCTGAAAGATCTTTGAGTGAACGTTTGACCAATTGCTGCATCTGAGCATTTTCACGCTGGGCTTCTGCAAGGGCAAGTTTTTGCTGTGCGGAAGCTCGCTGCAGTTTCAGGAGTTGTCCTTTGTAGTCTGCGTTGTCCCGTTCGGCGGTATTGAGTTTTCCTGTGGTAAAAGCAAGGGTACGCTGTAATTCCTGACGCTCAAGAGAGACTTTTCCGATACGGCTGTTCATTTCCCGCAAGGCATTTTTGACTCCGGAAAGATCCGCTTCTTTGGCGGCGATGGCACTGCGGGCAGCGGCGAGTTCCCGCTCGGTAAGGCGGCGGTTGGTTTCGGCACTGCCGAGTTTTTCCTGAACTTTGCGGTAATCAGCGGCAAGTTTACGCAGTTCAGCGTTGGCACTGCGTTCAGCTTCTGAGGTTTCGCTCAACTTTTTTTCTGTTTTTGCCAGCCGTTCTCTTTCTCCGGCCAGGAGTTTTCGTGTATGATCCAGCTCTGTGGAAGCTGTTTTTGCATCAAGTTTCTGGTCTCTCAGGCGGATTTCCAATTCCAGGCGTTTTCTGGCCTCTTCTTCAAGTTTTGCCTGCAGATCGGCTGCGGAAAGAGTTCCGGTATTGGCGGCAGTGGCTTTTTGTGAGCGTTTGACATTTTCAATGCGGCGCATATTGTCGATCAATTCCTGAGTGATCTTTTTGACTGCCTGATCCGCATCCTGATTTATGCCTTTTTGAGCAGCAGCTTCTCTGAGCTGCCGGCGCAGATTTTCCAGTTCCCTCTGTCGGAGTTCCAATTCGCCCAGCAGGAGCCGTGTTGTACGCTCGTCCAACCCCACACCGGTACCGCCGGTATGGGCAGGAACCATTCCGGTCATCATCGACAGCATCGCTGAGACCAGAAAGTCGCAGATGACAATAAGAATGGCCCGGTTCACTTGCCTTCTCCTTCTTTATTATCATCTGAAAGACGGAGCAGTTTTTGACGGAAAGGGTATTCCAGAGTCAATTTCAGAGCAATACTGAACACAATACCGATCAAAGTTGAGGAATAGGCGATCAAACGGCTGCTCTGGGGGGAAAATGTCATCACCAGAAAGGCGGATACTGTACCGAAAAGTCCCACATAAAGAGGCACGTCAAAAAAGATTCCCGCATTGTCCAGCTGCTTGAGCTTTGAAGAAATTGAGTCTGTGCTGTTTTTGATATTGCTGATGACAGCAAATCCCAGACCGAAAGCCAGAAACTGAAGTGCTGTAATAACAGAAAAGATCAGCATTGATATCCAGGCTGTCATACGGGTTTTTGCTGCAATGCTGGCCGGGGAGTTTTGAGCGACTTCTCCGACAACTTCACTGGAATCTCCGGAAAACAGCGTGCGGAATGCGGCAGAATTGTCAAAAAGCATAATCATTGCTGCAACAAAGCAGACCCCGATAATAAAAAGGACTGCAAGGGGCAGGGCGGTACGTAATTTTCCGTTTTTCATACGTTAGAGACTCCTGTTTTTAACTTTAAGATACTGTTTGTGATCAATACATAAAAAGAGTACTTGCTTTTTTACTCATAATAACATACGACACAGTTATGAAATATTCAAATGGAATTTTCTGTTTTTTAGCTTTTTTTTCAGGATATTTTCTATTTCCTTGATTTAAGGCTGTGCCGCTGAAAGGTTGTTTTTTTGTGTGCAGATCCGTAAAAAATAACAAAAAAATCTTAAAATGACTTTTTTTAAGTGAATTTCTAAAAAAGTATTTGACAAAAAGAGTAATCCGGTGTATACTATACTATGCTGTGGTCCGGGACTGGGAGCAATGGAGACTTGAATGCAATTTCTCCTCTTCATAAATTACTCCTCTTAAGCCTTTGTTGCTGCTGGTTCCGGGCCTTTTTTTTGCAACAGAAATTTTGCACCGGTGTGCAGAAGAAAAATTTATCTCAAGGAGCTTTTACTGATGAATGAAACTCCCGACCTTTTTGAATGGGCAGAGCTGCAGCACAAGGCTGCTGCAACAGCTGAATGTACTGCCCCTTCTGCCGTTGAAGAAATTTCTGAAACTTGTGATGACCGTCCGGTGGTGCTTATTGATGCTTTGAGTCAGATATTCCGTTCTTTTTATGCTATCCGGCAGCTGAATAATCACCGGGGAGAACCGGTCAATGCCCTTTACCTGATGACCAAGCTGCTGCTGCAGATGGAAAAAGATCATTCCGGTTGTCGTGGAGCGTTGCTTTTTGATTCCGGCAAGGTGGCGTTCCGTTTGGAATTGCTCCCCGAATACAAGGCGAACCGGCCGCCTATGCCGGAAGAGCTGCAGCAGCAGATGCCCCGGATCGAAGAAATGGCACAGGCTTTCGGCTGGCCGTTGATCAAGGTCGAAAATTACGAGGCTGATGATCTTATCGGAGCTTTTGCTGTGAATCTTTCAGGCACGGTTTTCATCGTGACCGGAGATAAAGACCTTTCCTCTCTTGTGAATGAACAGGTGCATCTGCTGAAACCTGCCCGCTCAGGCGGTGGATTTCAGGAGTGCGGCCCTGAAGAAGTCCTCAGGGATTTCGGCGTCGTGCCTGAGCTTATTCCTGATTACCTTGCCCTTCTGGGGGACAGTGTGGACAATATTGACGGCGTACCCGGCATCGGGGCAAAAAGTGCTGTTGAACTGCTG
The DNA here is from genome assembly GCA_045605205.1 of Victivallaceae bacterium. Taxonomy (GTDB): domain Bacteria; phylum Verrucomicrobiota; class Lentisphaeria; order Victivallales; family Victivallaceae; genus UBA1784. The sequence goes on along the minus strand of JAZUPO010000270.1, from coordinate 6,602 downwards.
AAAAATTACGGGGCAGCGGATTCCTGGTATGATGAAAACGGCGTTTTCAAGTTCCCTGAGTCAAGATTCGCTGCCAAACTTCAGGGGAAACAGCCTTTGATCAAAAGAAATCTGGGGTTGACCCGGTTGAAATGCCAGCTCCCTGAAGCATACGCAAATTGTGCCGCTGCTCTTGATAAAAAGGCACCTGACTGGCAGAAAATCGCCAATATGTGTGCAGATAATGATTTCAAATCATTGTTAAAGGAACTTCCCGTTGCTCCGGAAGAAATCAAGCGGGAAAATGAACTTTTTTGAGGAGTGAAAAGTGAAAAAGTCTATTTATGCGGCTGTGGCGGCAGTATTGCTTCTGGGATCCGGTTGCGGGACATTGTTTTTTTCAGAACGTATCGGTAAAAAAATGTCCCGGCAGATCGACAGGCGGGTTTTTGTGACTGATTGCATCCTGTGTCTTGCCGGAATCATTCCCGGAGTGGTCGCTTTTGTTCTTGACTACGACAATGAGACGATCTATTACACAGAAGCGGAGTTGATCCCTGACGATTTTATGGACTATAAAGGCTCTTTCAATATGAAGCAGATCCCCTGCAAGGAAGTGGAGCTTGAGCGTGCTGCAAGGATCCTTTCAGGAGTTCTGGGCAAAGAGATCACGCCTTTGCAGCTCCGGATGAGTGCAAAGGTAAAAGGTACAATGCTTCGGTAAAACAGTTGTTTTGAACGGTAAATAGTTAGAAAAAAGATTTGTTTTAAGTTGAAAAATCACAAAGTCGTGTTATAGTAAGTACAGAAAAATCGTTCAGATATCCGTAACCGTATGCGGCAATGAGATATCGGCAGTTAAAGTTTTTAGAGGACGTTGCAGGTGTTGATTTATGAATGACAGTGCTTTTTTGATATTGTTTATTGCTTTTACAGCGATGATGAGCGTGATCCCGTTTTTTCTCCGCTGTTTCAAGATCCCGATGGTTATTTCTCTGCTGGTGGCAGGAATGCTGATCGGCCCCACCGGATTGAATCTGGTAAGTGTTCTCTCTGAACCGTTGGCATTTTTGGGGACTCCGCCTGCTGAAACGGTCAGTCACTTCAATTCTCTGGTCAATTCTCTCGGAGCTTTGGGATTGATGTTTCTTATGGCTCTTGCAGGTATGGAAGCTGATTTCAAGTTGATCAATTCTGCCAAAAAGCCGGTCATACTTCTGAGTATATTGACCTTTTTGCTTCCTGCCGCTGCCGGGTATTGGATTTATTGGAACTTCAAGCCTGATGATTTGCCTGGTAAGCTGCTTTATGCTTCGCTTTTTGCTTCACACTCTGTGGGTATTGTCTTTCCTGTGATCCGGGAACTGAAACTTTCCAAGACCCGTTTCGGGGCCGCTGTGCTGATTTCGACTGTCATTACGGATATTGCAAGTATTATTCTGCTGGCCGTCAGCGTGCAGCTGCACCGGCAGTGGAACTCCCAGGCACATATGGTCATCAAAGGAACTTTGTCTATTTTTGACCGTATGGACACTTCGCTTTTGGGGAACAGTTTTACACCGGTCTTTCTGCTGATCGTCTTTATCTATCTGGCTGTTACCATTTTTGTGGTCAGCAAACTGGGGAATTGGCTGCGTAAGATTTTTCAACCGGGGGAAGATATGCTCATTACGATGCTGCTTCTGGTCATATTGGCTACTGTGCTTGTCGGAGAGATGCTCGGGATCAACCTGGTGGTGGGGGCTTTTATTGCCGGTCTCGGTCTTTCCAAAGTCGTGCAGAGTCAGGATATGGTGCTCTTCCGCCGATTTGAAAGTATCGGGTATGGATTTCTGATTCCGTTCCTCTTTGTTTCCATTGGAATGAAAACAGACTTTTCTGTCTTTGCTCAGAGCGGAAATCTGTCGATCATACTTTACACGGTGCTCGGATTGGTGTTGAGTAAAGTCCTTTCCGGATTTATTGCGATGAAGCTTTCCGGATTCAGTGCTCCGGCAGCTTTAAGTGCCGGACTGATGACAGTTCCGCAGCTTTCTGCCACTCTTGCAGCAGCGGCTATCGGTAAAGATTTGGGAATCCTTGATACACAATTCTTTAACACGATCATCATTCTTGCTGTTGTGACCACTCTGCCTATACCTTCTCTTGTCAGATTTGTTGTTGAACGCAGTAAGTTGAGCTTCGCAGATATCGATGAGGAGCATAGTGCTCCCAAGGTGGTGCGTGAAGAAGAGTTGCTCTGATAACTTCAAGATATTTTTCCGTTTGCAATATTTACGGGTAATAAAAATAAGGAGAGAAATGAAAAATTTTCTGTTTGCAGCAGCAGCACTGCTTTTTGTTTGCGGATGCAGTACTGTGAAAAAAGATGTTCCGACCGGAAAACTGGTGATCACTTCCACATCAAGATATCAAATCGTGATCCCGGATGCCAAGCCAAAGGCGTCGATCCCGGTATTTCTGACTCAGAGTGCTAAAGTTCTTCAGACGGCCCTTAAAGAGGGACTGAATTTGAATGTTCCTATTGTCGTTGAGTCAAAGGCTGCTAAAGAGCTCAAAGCGATCTATATCGGTGATACCAAAGCTGCCAGAGCTATTGGAATTGATGCTTCTGCTCACAGCAGTTTCGGATTTACCATTGCCGAAAACAATGGCAACATTTTTATTGCCGGTGTTGACAAAACCCGTTTCGGAGAACCGGATAACCGCCGGCGGGGCTGGACGAATTTTATTCTCGGTTCAGTCAACGGGAGTGTCAAATTTGCTGAAAAATATTTGAATACCCGTTTCCTTTATCCCGGAAAGAACGGTATTGATTACGCAAAACTTACCAAGGTGGAAATTCCTGCAGGTCTGCGGGCGGTATGTTCTCCGAAGCTGATTTTTGCAACCCGTGCCCGTGAGATGTTTTACAGCTACTCCAACAACGCCTATGGCGGCGGAGCCTTCAAAAGTTACGGCGGACACTCCTATTATGACGCTGTCCCTGTGAAAAAATACGGAAAAACTCACCCCCAGTATTTTGCAATGCGGGGAGGCAAACGCAATCCTTCCGGCAATCACTTGTGTATTTCAAATCCTGAAGTCCAGGAATTGATTTATCAGGAAATGGTCAAATGGGCGAAAAAGGGAGCTCTTGCCATCCAGCTTGCCCAGACCGATGGTTATACGCCCTGTGAATGTCAGAGCTGCAAAGCCTACGGAAAAACTGATAACGCCGGTGAAAAACTGTGGATACTTCACCGGAACCTTGCAGAGAGATTTTACAAAGAATATCCCGGTAAGTTTGCTCACATTATTTGTTACGGTCCCACGGCTATGCCGCCTGTGAGCTTCAAAAAATTCCCTCCCAATGTGATCATCGAACTTTGCAACTATACGCCAGCTACATTCAAAAGGTGGCGTGAATATGAGGTCAAAGGCGGATTTACCACCTATGTCTACAACTGGGGCTGGTACAACCGTGTGGGATTCCTGCCCAAGCGTACACCTGAATTCTGTGCCGATCAGGTGCGGCTTTTCATTCAGAATAATGTCCGGGGCGTTTACCGCTGCGGATTCGGCGAAAACTACGGCCTTGAAGGACCGGCCTACTATGTTTACGGGCAGATGTTCAACGATATCACTCAGAATGAGACCGCTTTGACAGACGACTTTATCCGCAGAGCTTTCCACGAAAGTTATGTGCCGATGAAAGTGTTTTACGATAACTTGTTTGCCCGTTTGGCAATTTATTCAGCTTTGCAGAATGTCAATGCAGAACTGCCCGGTGGCAATCACCGGAAAAGTTTGCTGCCCAACAATCCCAGAGTTTTGGTCACTGCGATTTTCAGTTCCGATATCATCGACATCCTTTCCAAAAATCTTGCCCGGGCTGAAAAAATGGCAAAAAGTCCCAAAGTGAAAGCCCGTCTGGAATTGGTGCGTGTTGAATTTGACTATGTGAAAAATCTGGCTGAAACGCTTCATCTTTATAACTCCTACCGCCTGAATCCCACTTGGAGCAGCTTTGAACAGCTTGCCGCTTCTGTGGAAAAACGCAATGCTCTTATTAAGTCCTATACTCATCCGAAACGGCGTGGAACCACCCGGCTTTATTCTGCCAATTGGCCGGATCTCCCCATTTTTGGAGCTCCTCCCATTGCTATGCTTCTGGTAAACGGTCGTCTCAGTGCTCCCATCGGTGCTCCCCTCAACTGGAATACCAAACTTCTCAAAGAACAGAAGATCCTGCCCGGAGTCGGGAAAAAGAGTATGCGTATTCCCCGGGCTTCCGGAAAGGTCTCTGCCACTGACTTTTCCAAAGGAACTTGGGCAAAGGCAAAGTGGAATCATCTGGGCGGTATCCAATTGGGTGCCGTGACCGACAAGACCCGTTTCAAAGCACTTTACGACAGCAAGAATATCTATTTTGCTTTTGAAAGCGACTTGGATCAGAAAAAGAACTTTAACGAGTGCGGTCAGGATGGGCCCTGTTTCGGTCAGGATTGTATGGAACTTCTCCTCGATCCCACCGGAACAAAAAATGTCTATTATCACTTTATTGCCAACCCGGTCGCCAATTCCCGGTATGATGCTGCTTTCGGTTTGATTACCGATGTCCTCGACCCCAACTACAATAAAGCTGACAAGAGCTGGAACGGCCAATGGGAATATGCAACCAGCCGTAAAAACGGCAAATGGTATCTGATGGTGACCGTCCCCTTTGCAACTTTGAATACAAAGCCGGCTGTTCCCGGAACTGTCTGGACGGGAAACTTCGGGCGGGAAGCCTTTTCTTATCCTGCCGGTGCTTCCAAGAGACAGATTGAACTGACGCTCTGGTCTCCCAATCTGGAAACGATGAGTTTTCACGATCGTGAGGCTTTCGGCGATTTGATTTTTGAATAAAAATAAAGGTCGAAAACAATGAAAAAAATCTTCTTAGCTGTTGCTGCACTGATTTTTGTCTGCGGCTGTGCTGAAAAATGTGCAAAATCATCAGCACTTCAAACTCCGGCCAAAAAATCCGTTCTGACGATTACAGGAAAATCCAAGTATCAGATCATTTTCCCTGATCTGCCTGCCAATTCTCCCAGAATCGCTATTTATTCCCGGGCTGCCAATATGCTTCGCCAGGCATTGAAAGAGGGTGTGGGACTTGCAGCTCCCATCCGGATGGAATCCAAGGCCCTTAAAGGGTACAAAGGAATTTTTATCGGTGATACCAAAGCTGCCCGGGCAGCAGGGATCAAAGTGCAGGATCATCCTAACTTCGGCTTCGTCATCAAAGAAAAAGATGGAAACATCTTCATCGCCGGTATGGATAAAACCCGGTTGAACCAACCGGAAAAACGGGGCCTTGCGTGGGTTTATTATATCCTCGGATCAGTCAACGGCTGTGTGAAGTTCGCAGAAAAATATCTTGATACCCGTTTCCTTTATCCCGGAGAAAAGGGAATCGATTACGCCGCAAACGTCGGAAAATTCACCATTCCCGCCGGTTTGAACGATGTATGTGTTCCTCAGCTGGTCTTTGCCAGTCATACCCGTGATATGTTTTACAGCTATTCCAACAATGCTTACAGCTACGGAGATTTCAAAAGTTATGGCGGTCACTCTTACTACGATGCTGTGCCAGCTGCAAAATACGCAAAAACTCATCCTCACTACTTTGCCTTCCGGGGCGGAAAACGCAATCCCATCGGCAATCACTTGTGCATTTCCAATCCCGAAGTGCAGGATCTGATCTATCAGGAAATGGTCAAATGGGCAAAAAAAGGAGCTTTTGCCATTCAGCTTGCCCAGACTGACGGTTATAATCCTTGCGAATGTAAAAACTGCAAAGCCTACGGCAACACCGATGATGAAGGGGAAAAACTCTGGATCCTTCACCGTGATCTGGCTGCCAGATTTTACAAAGAATATCCCGGTAAATTTGCCCATATCATCTGCTACGGGCCTACCGGAACTCCTCCGAAAACCTTTACAAAATTCCCTCCCAATGTCATTATTGAGCTTTGTTACTATACTCAGGAAAATTTTGACGAGTGGAAAAAATATGAGGTCAAAGGCGGTTTTACCACCTATATCTACAACTGGGGCTGGTACAACCGGGTGGGATTTCTGCCCAAACGCACTCCGAAATTCTGTGCCGATCAGGTACGGCTTTTTGTCCGCAATGGTGTCCGGGGTGTTTATCGCTGCGGATTCGGCGAAAACTATGGCCTTGAAGGGCCTGCCTACTATGTTTACGGACAGATGTTCAATGATATCAAGCAGAATGAGGATAACCTTGTCAATGACTTCATCCGCCGTGCTTTTCAGGAAAGCAGCGTGCCTATGAAACTTTTTTATCAGACTTTGAATACCCGTCTTGAGATCTATTCCGCACTTCAGAAAACAGCTGCTATGCCGACTAATCCCCGGGTTCTGGTTACTGCGATCCTCAGCTCTGATGTTGTCGATGTCCTTGAGAAAAATCTTGAACGGGCAGAAAAACTTGCAAAAAATCCCAAAGTCAAAGCCCGTCTGGAACTTGTGCGGGTCGAGTTTGATTATGTTAAAGCTCTTGCCAAGGCATTGCATTTCTACAATACCTACCGTTTGAATCCCACCAGGGAGACTTTTGAACTGCTGGCAAA
>JAZUPO010000269.1:0-7729 GCA_045605205.1 Victivallaceae bacterium | reverse complement strand
GGTTGTTGTTTCGCTCCTCTTTTTGCCGGATGAGGCGATGATCTCAGCTTTTCGGGAATCAAAAAAGTTTTGCCAGAAACTTTTTTCTGCCGCCCCCGCCATACCGATGCGTCCCAGCCGGAGTACACTGTACTCCAGCAGAACCTCTGCTGTATCAGGAAGAGTGTCCAGAGATTGCCACTTCCGGTAAACAGACTGGCAGATATCCAGATATCCGAATTGATTTTTCATAATGCCTCTTTTCATCATTGATGAATTATTTATTCATCTTTTCTTAATTTTTGTTAATATAAACGCGTTTATTCTCTTTGTCAAGCAGGGAGCGTGTTTTTTTTAATATTTTTTTGACAGTTGACAATCGCCCTTTCCTGCGACTGCAAAAAACTTTTTCTGCTTGTACTTTTTTTCCTTGTTTAAGGACGATCCGGGATAAGGTGGATGGAATTGTGACTTACTGGATATCCCGGACATCAGTAACGCGAAAATGGGGGGCAATAATAAAATCAGATGGCTGACAAAACAGTCATATAGCTCCCGGGGGCGTGAGTACTTCAAATAAAAAATCTATCTAAAAAGAGATATGAGTTTCTGTCACAAACCGGCGAAAAGGCAAAAAAAATGGCATCTCCAAGGGGAGTCGAACCCCTGTTGACGGGATGAGAACCCGTTGTCCTAGGCCTCTAGACGATGGAGACGCGTGTCTGTATGTGCAAAATATACACTCCCCTTTGAAAAAAGTCAAATGATTATTGCAAAAATCTTGAAAAAAAGTTCAAGTGATGATATATTATAAGCAAAGAAATTACCTTTGAATCTAAAACGACAGGAAATTGGAAATATATGTGTGAAATCCGTACCCGTTTTGCTCCCAGTCCTACCGGCTTTATGCACGTCGGTAATCTGCGGACTGCTCTCTATGCCTGGCTGCTCGCCCGTTCCGGCAAAGGCAGTTTTGTGCTGCGTATCGAAGATACTGACCAGAACCGCTATGTGGAAGGGGCCGTCGATATTATTTATTCCACTTTAAAAACTGCCGGGATCACCCACGATGAAGGTCCTGATAACGGCGGAAATTACGGTCCCTACGTCCAGTCCGAACGTAAGCCTCTCTATAAAGAATATGCTCAAAAGCTGGTCGAATTGGGCGGAGCGTATTACTGCTTCTGCGAAAAGTGTGAAGAAGCAGAAGCCGAACCCGGTGAAGAGGAAAAAAATGAATTTTCCGACGGACGCTGCCCCGGCCACTGTGATGAACTTTCTCAAGAGGAAGTTCAGGCTAAACTTGCCGCCAATGTTCCTTATGTGATCCGGCAGCGGATCGACCGCAGCGGTTCCACCAAATTCAATGACTCCGTTTTCGGTGAAATCGAAATCGAAAACAAGGTTCTGGATGATCAGATATTGCTCAAGCAGGACGGTATGCCCACCTACAACTTTGCCAACGTGATTGACGACCACCTGATGGGAATCACCCACGTTGTGCGGGGATGTGAATATCTTTCTTCCACCCCCAAATATAACCTGCTTTACAAGGCTTTCGGATGGGAGATCCCCACTTATGTGCATCTGCCCCTCATTATGGGCAAAGATGCAGAAGGCAATGTTTCAAAACTTTCCAAACGGCACGGTTCTGTGAGTTTTGAAAATCTCGTTGAAGAGGGATTTTTGCCCGAAGCCATCGTCAACTATATCGCGTTCCTCGGCTGGAACCCCAAAAACGACCGGGAAATCTTTTCTTTGCAGGAACTTGCTGAAATTTTCAGCCTTGCAGGACTTAATAAAGCTCCCGCTGTTTTTGACTACACCAAGCTGCGCTGGATGAACTCTGAACATCTTAAAATGATGGCTCCTGAAACCTTTGCTGAACTTGCTAAACCTTTTGCCGGAGTTGCAGGTACTGCACTGGAAGAAAAGTGGCCGATCCTTGCAGAATTGATCCGTTCCAGAATCGAAACTCTGACTGAGATCCCGGAAAAAATCGCTTTCTTTTTCCAGCTGCCTGAGTTTGGAGTTGATATGTTCAACAACAAAAAGAGTAAATGCAATCCTGAAGTCGCCAAAGCCATTCTTGAGGATCTTATTCCCAAGTTTGAGGCTCTGGAAACTCTGACTCCCGATACGGTCAATCCCATCATCGAAGCCTATGCAGCAGAACACGAAGTGAAACTCGGGCAGCCGATGTGGGCCGTGCGTATTTCTCTTTCAGGACTTCCCGCCACTCCCGGCGGCCCGGCTGAGATTATGAACGTGCTGGGTAAAGAGGAATCTATGCGCCGTCTCAACGCCGGTTTGGCTAAATTGGGATGATTTGACTATGGCAAACCGGGTGGCTGTTATTGCGATCATTGCTGAAAGTACTCAGGCTTCAGGGGAAATCAATTCCCTGCTGCACGAGTTCAACAGCTTTATCATCGGCAGAATGGGACTGCCATACCGGGAAAGAAAAATGAATATCATAACCATTGCCGTTGATGCTCCTCAGGATACCATCAACGCCCTGAGCGGCAAACTGGGACGTATCCCCGGAGTGACGGCAAAGGCGGTCTGTTCAAAAGAACAGGAATAACCTTTAACAATCGAAGACAAGCGTTTGACGCACAGCAATTATCTGCCTGACACCGAAAAGTGATATTTGAGGTGAAAGATTACGGAAGCATTGCTTGCTGGTATTTTTGCATACAGCGGCATTCCCCTTTTCAGGCGGGATGCCGTTGTCATTTTTAAGGAAGAGAAGATATGGAACGATTCAAAGCATTGCTTGATGAACTGAAGTGCACCGGAAAACTTTCCGGTGACGGGTGGCTTTATCTTCTTTCCGGAACGGCTGCTCCTTTCAGAAACGAGGCCGCAAGTCTTGCTGAAAAAATCACTCTTGAAAAGTTCGGAAACAAGATATTTGTGCGGGGAATCGTTGAATTTTCAAACTTCTGTTCCAATGACTGTTTCTACTGCGGGATCCGCTGTTCCAATAAAAAGGCGGCACGCTACCGGCTGGAAGAAAAAGAGATCCTTGAATGCTGCTCCGCCGGATATGAATATGGATTCCGCACTTTTGTACTGCAAAGCGGCGAAGATGCGTTCTGGAATTCTGATCGGCTGGCGGCTTTGGTGAAAAATATAAAAGCTCATTTTCCCGCCTGTGCCGTGACTCTTTCAGTGGGGGAACTGGAACGTTCTCAATATCAGCAGCTCTTTGATGCCGGGTGCGACCGTTATCTGCTCCGTCACGAAAGTGCCTCCCCTGAACATTATGCAATGATCCATCCTGAACGGCAGAAATGGAGTTCCCGGATGAGGTGTCTGCAGGATCTGAAAGAGATCGGATTCCAGACAGGATGCGGGTTTATGGTCGGTACTCCCGGGCAGACGTTGGATCATCTTGTGTGCGATATGGAGTTTTTAAGTAATTTCAAACCCCATATGATCGGTATCGGTCCTTTTATCCCTCATTGTGATACTCCTTATGCTGAAGAAAGAAGCGGCAGTGTGGAACTGACTTTGCTTTTGCTGAGCTTGTGCCGTATTATGCTGCCCGATGTGCTGCTGCCCGCAACGACAGCTTTGGGAACTTTATTGCCCGATGGCAGGGAATTGGGGATCCTGGCCGGGGCCAATGTGGTGATGCCCAATATTTCTCCTGCTGAATGCCGGGAAAAATATTCTCTTTACAACAATAAAAACAGTGCAGATCCCGGTTCGACCGGAGTCCTGCGATCCGGATTACAGAAAAAACTTGCCGCCATCGGACGGGAAATCGTTATCGCCCAGGGGGATTATGGAGAGAAAATATGTTGAAACTGGCATTTTACGGCAAAGGGGGTATCGGAAAATCTACAACCGTGTCCAATATTGCTCTGGCTCTCGCTGAAAAGAATTTGAAAGTCCTTCAAATCGGGTGCGACCCCAAAGCTGATTCCACTTCTTTGCTGCTTCACGGCGGTAAAGTAACTCCCGTTCTTGATATGATCCGCAAAGGAACTTCTTTTTCTCTTGATGATATCAGCCAGAAAGGGGACGGCAATGTGATTTGCGTCGAATCAGGCGGCCCCGCTCCCGGTGTGGGATGTGCCGGAAGGGGTATCATCGCGGCTTTGGAAACCTTGGAAAAAAAAGGAGCTTTTGCGGAATGGGCTCCCGATGTCGTCCTTTACGATGTTCTGGGGGATGTGGTTTGCGGCGGTTTTTCAATGCCTATGCGTAACGGTTTTGCGGACTTTGTTTTTATTCTGACCTCAGGCGAAAATATGGCGATCCACGCGGCGGCCAATATTGCTATGGCAGTGGGGAACTTCAGTGCGAGGAATTATGCGAAACTGGGGGGATTTATTCTCAACAAACGCAATGTAAAAAATGAAATTGCCAAAGTTGAGGAATTGGCTTGCGACTTCAACAGTGTGGTTGCAGGCTCCCTTGAATGGAGCGAAGTTGTCCAGGAGGCTGAAGAACTTAAAAAATGTGTCTTGAGTGCATTCCCTGATTCTCAGGAAGCTCAAGGATACAGAAACCTTGCCGCAGCTGTTATGGAAAGGTGCCGGATACTCCAATGAATGTTGTGGAAAAAATTACCATTCATATGAGGGATTGCGAATTTCCTCAGCCCTTTCCGGGAGGTTTGGAATTCAATGCTCCCGCCCGGGGAATGTGGAACATCGTTCATACGGGAATGCTTCTTCCTGACGCACATCAAATCTATATTTGTGCCCGGGGCTGTCTGCGTGGCGTTATTCTGACTGCCGCTGAAATGAATGCGATGGACAGAATGTCCTGGGTGAGCATTGAAGAAAATGATTTTTTCGATTCTTCAATGGAAGAGAATGTTGTGGAAGGTGTCACTGATATATTGAATAAACTCCCCCGGAAGCCCCCCGTTGTGCTGGTTTTTTTGAGCTGCATCCAGCTTTTTGCCGGAATTGATTTCCCCTCTTGCCTGGCTGAACTCAAAAGCCGCTTCCCGGGAATTGAATTTGTTGACTGTTATATGAACCCCACAATGCGGAAAAGTGGGCTGACTCCCGATCAGCTTATGAGAAAACAGCTCTATTTCCCTTTGAAAGCAGGAAAAGAATTGGAAAGAAAATCCATAAATCTGCTGGGAAGTGATTTCCCTGCTGACCGCAGCGGTGAACTTTTTAAGTGGCTTGATGAAAATGATATCCTGTGCCGTGAGATCACCCGGTGCCGTACCTATGAAGAATATCTGGAAATGGGGAAAAGTTTTCTCAATATGACCTGGATCCCCCAGGCCGCTGCCGGGGCAGAAGAACTTTCCCGCCGTCTGGAACAGAAACATCTGCATCTGCCCATTTGTTACGGTGAAGAAGAAATCGACAAAAATTATGCTTCTCTGGCAGAAGCTCTTGCCTTGCCGCTTCCGGACTTTTCTGCTGAGAAGCAGAAGGCGGACAATGCCTTGAAAAAAACGCTTCAAAAAATCGGGGGGACGCCTCTTTTCCTGGATTACACTGCAACTCCCCGGATTTTAAGTTTGGCCAGACGGCTGCTTGAAAACGGTTTCAATGTGAAGCGTATTTATGCTGATGTTTTTATTCCCGGAGATAAAGAGGACTTTGAGGTTTTGAAAAAATATTTCCCCTTTGTGGAAATCACCCCGACCCTTGATGTCAATATGCGTTTTGCTGCCCCCCGGGAAAGGCGTGAAAACGCTCTTGCAATCGGACAGAAAGCCGCCTTTTTTACCGGCTGTTCCCACTTTGTCGATCTGGTGTGGGGCAGGGGATTTTTCGGTCATTCCGGTGTGGCAGCCATTGCCGGACTGATTGATGATGCTTTTGAAAATCCCAAAGATATCTGTGAGGTCATCAGTCACAAAGGTTGGGGGTGCGAAAGCTGTTTATGAGAATCGTAAGTTCAGTTATTTCAGTTCATTCTTCTGATACTGCAGGAGTCAACTCCGCTCTTTATGAGTTGGGGGGAATGTGCGTGGTGCACGATGCGTCCGGGTGTAACTCCACTTATGCCACTCACGATGAGCCCCGCTGGTATCACCTGCCCGGCAGAACTTATATCTCTGCTCTGACTGAAAATGATGTCATTATGGGCAATGATGAACGTTTTATTGACAATGTGGTCAAAAGTGCTGCCAATTTTCCGCAGTGCCGGTTTATTGCCATTTGCGGCTCCCCCCTGCCGGCAATGGTTGGAACTGACTTTGATGCCCTGGGACGTGAAATCGAAATTCGCACACACATCCCGGTGCTGGCTCTGCATACCAACGGTATGCGTTCTTATCTGGCGGGAGTCAATGAGGCTTTGATCGCCTTTGCTGAACGATTCTGTGATGATAATGTGAAAAAATGTTCCCGCAGAGTGAATCTGCTCGGGGCGACGCCTTTGGATTTCTCTGTCAACGGATCGGTAGATTCCATTTGCCGCTGGCTTGAAGAAAAGAACTTTGCGGTCAACTCTGTTTGGAGTATGAACTCCTCCTTTGAGAAACTTGTACAAGCTGGAAATGCGGAAGTCAATCTGGTCATATCTTCCGCTGCATTAAAGCTGGCAGAATATATGGAGAAACGTTTTCAAATTCCCTTTGTTGCAGGTGTCCCAGTCGGCAAAGGTTTTTCTGATCACTGTGCAGAAGCCTTGAAAAAGGTTTGCCAAAGCGGTATTTCACAGAAAACTGCTGTGGATTTGAGAACTCCCGGCAAAAAGGCTTGCGTGATCGGAGAAACTCTGTGGAGTTCTTCTCTTGCTTGTGCATTGGAAATGGATTTGAAACTTGATTCAAGAGTGCTTGATCCTCTGGAAGAGGAATTTGCATTCACCCGGGAAGGGGATCTGCACGTCCCTGACGAAAATGCTGTGGAAAGAGCATTTGCAGAGTCAGAGATCATTTTTGCTGATCCCCTTTATAAACCGGTTGCTCCTGCGGGATGCCGCTTTTGTGCCATTCCCCACGAAGCCTTTTCCGGAAGATGTTTCCGGAAAAATATGAAAGATCTGTGCTGCAAAAATCTTGAAAAGGAATTTAATATATGTTGAAGATAGCTGTTTACGGAAAAGGCGGCATCGGCAAGTCCACCGTGACTTCCAATCTGGCTGCCGCATTTGCTCTGCGGGGAAAAAAGGTCATTCAGATCGGCTGTGATCCCAAAGCGGATTCCACAGTCAATCTGCTTAGTGGCGAACCCTTGACTCCGGTAATGAATTATCTCCAGACCCACGATGAAGAGCCAGAAAAAATTGAAGATATCGCCAAAGAGGGCTTCGGCGGTGTGCTGTGCATCGAAACCGGCGGCCCCACTCCGGGACTCGGTTGTGCCGGACGGGGCATCGTTACCACCTTTGCATTGCTTGAGTCGTTGGAACTTTTTGAAGAACGCAAGCCTGATGTGGTGCTGTATGACGTTCTGGGAGATGTGGTCTGCGGCGGTTTTGCCGCTCCCATCCGTGAGGGATACGCTTCAAAGGTGCTTATCGTCACTTCAGGCGAAAAAATGGCTCTTTATGCCGCCGGAAACATCAAGCGGGCCGTTGACAACTTTGCCGACCGGGGATATGCTGCGGTCAGAGGGATCGTTATGAACCGCAGGGCCGTCGAAAATGAAGAAGAAAAGGTCCGTGCCTTTGCCGAAGCCAACGGTTTGCCCATCGTGGCAGACATTCCCCGGAGCAACGATATCATCCGCTTTGAAGATATGGGAAAAACCGTTATCGAAGGGGACAGTTCACTGCCAAGTCGGAGGCCAAGCGGTCTTAGGAAGACAAG
>JAZUPO010000268.1:0-32341 GCA_045605205.1 Victivallaceae bacterium | reverse complement strand
ATCACAGGAGAAAGCAGACGCTACTGTGGTTCCTGCAGCCAGGATCCTAAATGTTTTTCCTGCTTTTATCCTGCTGCCCGCAGAAAAATGTTGAAAGACGGCAGAATTCAATGTACCGATTGCAGCAAAACGGCTCTTGCTTATCCGGAAACATTGCGGCTGCTTCAGCAACTCCGGCTGGATTTGGCAGAAATGCACGACTTTGATCCCCATCATCGTATTACTTTGCGTCTTGTCAGCAAAAAGGCTTTGCAGAAAATCACCCGTGACCCCAATGCGATGGGATGTATGAAAGTGCTTGTCACCACCCGCGAGGAACGTAAAGGATTGAAAAAAAAGAGTTCTAAAGAGTGGCAGTGTACCCTTTATATACTGGATAATCTGCCCCGGACTGTTGCCGCAAAGGTTATGGTTCACGAACTGACCCACGACCACCTCTATCATCACGCAGGCTCAGGAAAATACCCAAAAGTCACAGAAGGAATTTGCGAAGCCGTTTCAGGGCAGTGGCTTCTGCTTAAAAAGCATAAGGGATTTTTTGACGCTATGCAAAAAAATCCCGACCCGGTTTACGGGGCGGGATTCAGAGAAATGTATCCGCAACTTGTACGTTACGAAATGTCGGAGCTCATCAGGCGTTACCGCCGGTATTTCACTCCGTTTTGATTCAGCAGACGATCTTCTGGGTGTGCTGAGCGATCATCAGCTCTTCGTCGGTAGGCATAACCACGGCCTTCCAGGCACTGTCGGCGGTGGAAATGATTCCAGCCTTTCCGAAGCAGGCATCGTTGGCAGCAGCGTCAACCTTGATGTCAAGAGCAGCGATACCATCGACGATCATCTTGCGGATGGGGCAGGAAAATTCACCGATACCGCCGGTGAAAACTAATGCGGCAGGTTTGCCCACAAGCACATAGTAAGAACCGATGTATTTCACAATACGACGGACGAACATCTTGATAGCAAGCTGAGCTCTTTCGTTGCCGGCTTCAGCAGCAGCCATCATATCACGCATATCGCCTGAGTTGATGCCGCCCACGCCGTAGAGACCGGATTTCTTGTTGAGCATATTGTCCACTTCTTTAGTGGTCATACCCATATCCACCAGACGGAGCACAGCGGCAGGGTCCATATCACCGGAACGGCCGCCCATCATCAGACCTTCCAGGGGAGTCAGGCCCATAGTGGTATCGACGACTTTTCCGCCTTTGACAGCAGCCATACTGCAGCCGTTGCCCAGGTGGCAGGTGATGAGGTTGGTATCTTCGGGAGCCAGGTTCAGATACTTGGCAGTGGCCAGAGTCACATAGTGATGGCTGGTTCCGTGGAAACCGTATTTACGGATGCCGTGCTTTTCATAGTATTCATAGGGAATAGCATAGAGATAAGCATCGGGAGTCATTGTCATATGGAACTGGGTATCAAAGACACCCACGTTGGGCTTTCCGGGCATAAGTTCTTCACAAGCCTCGATACCGGCCAGGTTGGCGGGGTTGTGCAGAGGGCCGAGGGGGAAGCATTCGCGGATGACCTGTTTGATTTCTTCGGTGACCAACACGGGAGCGGTGATTTTTTCGCCGCCGTGAAGCACGCGGTGACCGATAGCAACAATTTCGTTCAGGTCAGCGATAACGCCCATTTCGGGGTCGACCAGTTTCTTGCAGATCTCTTTGAGAGCATCAACGTGATCGTTGATCTTGATGACCTGTTCAAACTTGAAACCATCAGCTTTTTTGTAGATCAGATTGGGATTGTCAGCTCCGATACGTTCAAAAACCCCCTTGGCCAGAACGGCCTGTTTTTCCATTTCAAAGAGGGTGAACTTCATAGAACTGCTGCCGGCATTGATGACTAAAATCTTCAATTTGGACTCCTGTTAATAAAAATGAAAACTCCCTGTCCCGGGAAACGTTTTTCCGGAACAGGTTATACCTGCAATATATGGACTGTCAACCGTTATTTCCGTCGGAAAACAATCCGTCCTTTGGTGAGGTCATAAGGGGACATCTCAAGTGTCACAGCATCACCGGGCAGAATACGGATGAAATTCATCCGCATCTTGCCGGAAATATGTGCTGTCACCAGATGTCCGGACTGGATCTCGACCCGGAACATAGTCCCGGGCAGCAGTTCCTTGACCACACCTTCGATACGAATCACATCATCTTTGGCCACGTCAGAATCTCCGGTTGATTTTCAGTTATAAGAACCATATGTTCAAAGTGAGCACTGTAAAGTCCGTCTGTTGTACGGACAGTCCAATGATCACTCCGGTCAGTCACGACCTTCCACGATCCCAGATTGAGCATAGGCTCAATGGCGAGCACCATACCGGGTTCCAGTTTTGCACCGGATCCCCATCCGGAAAAGTTGGGGACCTCGGGAGGCTCGTGCAGCTTGATGCCGCACCCGTGGCCGACATAATCCCGCACCACCCCCAGACGGTGACGGTGAGCAGTTTTTTCGACGGCGGAACTGATATGCCCCACCCGATTGCCGACCCGGCAGGCGGCGATGCCTGCATCAAGAGCTTCAAGTGTCCCTGAAAGAAGCCGCTTCACGTCAGAAGAGACTTCGCCCACTGCGACAGTCCGGGCTGTATCCCCCACCGCACCGTCAATACGGACACCGACATCAATGCTGACCACATCTCCCTCGCGGATGATCTGATCTGCACTGCCGATCCCGTGGACAACAACTTCATTGAGAGAGATGCAGATATTGCCGGGGAATCCGCAATATCCCAGAAAGGCACTGGTACCGCCTGTTTCAGCGATGAACGCTCCGGCGATCTGATCGAGCTGAGCAGTTGACATACCCGGTTCAATGGCAGCTGCGATCCGGTCACGCACTTCCGCCGTGACCTGAGCGGCCCGGCGGATGCGGATGATCTCTTCTGCAGTATGTACAATGGCTTTAGCCACGATAAAAAATCCTGCTTATTCCAATTCTTTGGCAATGGCGGCCATAATGGTATCGTGGTCGGCATTGGGCAGAGTAAAAACAAGCCCCTTGGCATTGTAGTAGTCCATCAGGGGCTGAGTCTGTTTGTGGAAGACTGCCAGACGGGATTTGGCGGTTTCGAGAGAGTCATCGGCTCTCTGATAAAGTTCGGAACCGCATTTGTCGCAGATACCTTCCTTAGCGGGTTTTTTGAAGATCTTGTTGTAGATCTCATCGCAGCCGCGGCAGTTCATACGGGCGGTCAGACGGGTAATCAGTTCTTCGTCGGGCACATCAAAGCAGACGACGCAATCGAGTTTGGTTCCCAGTTCTTCGAGGGCCTTTTCAAGGAGTTCGGCCTGGGGCACGGTACGGGGGAATCCGTCAAGGATGAAACCGTCGGCACAATCAGGTTCTGCCAGACGGCTGCGAACCATACCGGCGACGAGAGCATCGGGAACGAGCTGACCGGATTTCATAAGAGCTTCAGCTTCCTTACCGGCAGGAGTCTGCTTGGCGACTTCAGCGCGGAGAATATCACCGGTGGAAATGTGGGCAATCTGATAATTTTTGAGCATCAGATTGGAAATGGTTCCCTTTCCGGCACCGGGAGCACCGAGAAAGACAAGATTTTTACGGGTAAGTTTTTTCATAATTTCATAAACTCCTGATAAAATCCACGCCCGACGAAGATACTTGTTTTCCCGTCAGGCGTGTAATGACTATTCTTTACTGGGCTGCGACTCCGTGGAGATTATTTAAAAGAAGCAGTACTGAGCTTTTCAACAGCTTCCTTGAGATCTTTACCGGCACGGAACTTCACCACGGCACGTTCGGGGATGGTGACTTCATTCTCGGGCTGATTGGGGTTGCGTCCCTTGCGGCTCTTGCGGACTTTGATCTCAAAAACGCCGAATTTACGCAATTCAATGGTATTTCCGGCAATCAGCTCTTCAGAGATGTAGTCAAGAGTTTTCTGCACGATTTCAGCCACTTCATTTTGAGTTGCGAAAGCGGTTTCCTTGGCGATTTTCACCACCAGATCACGTTTGGTCATTTTCTTCTCCAAAAAAATAATAACGGTTAAAAAAAATATTTCACATACAAGTGAGAAATTACATTCATATAATATGCCACAGAAATGCGATTTAGTCAATAGCAAAACAAAAACTTTTTGCTAAATTTCCTACATTTACAATGGGTTGCTGTTCTTTTTTCAAGTTCCGGCAGAACAAACAAAAGGCAAAACTGCACTAAAAATTTTTCTGCCGGGAACGTATATAAATCACATTACAAAAATCTGAAAAATATCAAGATAGCAGTCCCGTTACTTTTCGTAACGGTCCATCAAAGCCTGAGCCAGAAGTCCTGCGGTGCACTGCCCACGGTAATCGGCTCTCAATTTCAGATTCAGCTTACGCACAAGATCAAGGCCAATGAGCTGATTTCCAGTATCATTGACGTGCATACTGTTAAGCATAAGCAACCGGAACGTTTCAATATCATTGTCTCTGAGCCGAGCCCAACGCAAGTCATTATCGTTGAGCAGCACGCCCTTATCGGCAGCGACTTCACGAACGATCTGCATATTTCTGACCATCAATTCAGCCCTTTCAGGAGGCGTGATCATTTCAAGATCACAAGCATAATAGGTCTGCAATATGACATCGCCGCCCAAATCTCTGATTTTATCGCACAGGATCCCCAAATTCTCACGGAACTGCTCAGTACTGATATTTTTTGCCGGATTGCAATCATTTCCGCCGATAGTCATAATCACCAGATCAGGCTTGTAATAGGCAAGTTCCCGATCGAAACGGTTAAGCAGATCAACAGTGGTATTACCGCTGATACCTGAGTTGACAAAGTGGCCGCATCCACCGCCGTATGTGTTTTTGAACGCCATATCGACATAGTCAAACCAGTGTGTTCCGGGCAGATAACGCTGAGTGTTTGAAGCACCGAAAGCCACCACTCTGATAAATTCGTGCCGTTCCAGCATTCCCCAAATCTTAAGATCAGAAAAATTCATTATAGCCGTTCCATATTCATCCATAAATTTCTTTCAAATCAAAAGGGGGAGTACGTTGGCACTCCCCCTTTCTTACGATCGGGCCGATCAAGCCTGAGCTTCAGCAGCCTTTTCGGCAGCAGCAGCATCAGCTTCAACCAGCATCAGCAGACAGGTTTCAGCAGCATCGCCGCGACGCTGACCCAGTTTGAGAATCCGGGTATAACCGCCCTGACGACCGGCATAAGCAGGTGCGATCTCATCGAACAGCTTTTTGACAGCGGTCTCATCGTGCATACGGGCAGCAGCGAGACGACGGCTGTGCAAAGTTCCCTGCTTGCCGAGGGTGATCATACGTTCAGCCATACGGCGGGCAGCTTTAGCCTTGACGAGAGTGGTCTCGATCCGGCCGCTGTAAAAGAGGCTGCTGACCATATTGGCCAACATCGCCCGACGGTGTGCGCTGGAACGCCCGAGCTTAAGTGTATCAACTCTATGACGCATAATTACTTATTCTCCTCTGACTCGGCGCGGACATTGGCTGCTTCGGCATCGAGAGCAGCAACGAGCCTGTCGCTGAGCTGCATATCAAGTACCAATCCGAGTCCTTTAATTTTTTCTTTGATTTCTTCCAATGACTTATGACCGAAGTTCCGGAACTTGAGCATCCGGGCTTCGCTCTTGGTGCAGAGTTCGTAGAGCAGTTTGATATTGGCACTGCTCAGACAGTTCATAGACCGGACCGAAAGATCCAGAGACTCAATATCACGTGAAAGCAGCTTGAAGAGTTTATTTTCTTCTTCGCTGAGCTTGACATCCTGCGGCACGACCTGGGCACCCAGGAAGGGCTGCAGATGATCTCTGAGGATCCGGGCGGCTTCTTCGAGGGCATTCCGCGGAGAAATGCGGCCATCGGTCCAGATCTCAATGGTCAAGCTGTCCATTTCAGTTTCTTCACCCACGCGGGCGGCACCGGTCTGATAGTTGACCCAGGTAACAGGGCTGAAAAGGCAGTCAACCGGAATAGTACCGATGGTACGGGAAGCTGCATTCTTTTCAGCAGGCAAATAGCCTTTACCGGTCATAACTTCGATTTCCGCACGGAAAGGGAAAGCCTTGTCAAGTGTGCAGATCAGCTGATCCGGATTCAAAACTTCAACGGTGCTGTCACAAATGATATTGGCGGCCGTCACCGGACCTGCTTTATCCTTGCGGATCTCCAGCAGTTTCGGACTTTCACCATGAAGGTTAAGACGGACTTTTTTCAGATTGAGGACAATTTCAGTCACATCTTCGACCACATTTTCCAGTGAGCCGAATTCGTGCTTGACGCCATCAATGCGAACAGAACAGATCGCTGCACCTTCAAGAGAAGAAAGCAGCACCCGACGCAGAGAGTTGCCGAGCGTATGACCATACCCTCTCTGAAAGGGCTGTGCCAAAAATTTGGCATAGGTATCGGTCATAGTTGCCTGGTCAACCTCAATAGACTTCGGCATCGGAAATCTGGTTTCACAATTCATTAGGTTATCCTCCCCAGTATATTTTTACGGACACGTTTTACAATTTGATCACGCAGCAAACAAAGCTTGCGTTGTTCGGAGCCCGGAACACTTGCGTTCCGGACTGCCGGACTGAAGCGATTGGTTCGTAGTCCGTAATCAGACACGCCGACGCTTCGGGGGGCGGCAGCCGTTGTGCGGCACCGGGGTGATATCTTTGATGACGGTCACTTCGAGTCCGGCGGCGATAAGACCGCGGACAGCAGATTCACGACCGGCACCGGGTCCCTTGATACGGACCTCGACCTCTTTCATACCGAAAAGGAGAGCCTTCTTAGCGGCATCACCGGCGATGACCTGAGCGGCATAAGCGGTGCTCTTACGGGAGCCCTTAAAGCCGTTCTTACCACCGGTTGACCAGCAAAGCACGCTTCCGTGCAAGTCGGTAATGGTAACTTTTGTATTATTAAAGGTCGCCAGAACGTAAACAATTCCGCTCTGGATGTGGCGACCGCTTTTGGCACGCTGTTTGGGAGCAGCGGCGGTCTCAGTGGACTCAGCCGGAGCCTCAGCAGCTGCGACGTTCTTTTCCAATTCTTCTGCCATAGTAGAAAATTCCTGTGATTAATTACTGTTAACCGAAACTTACGCCTTCGCACTGGCGGCGAGACGACGCTGAGTTTTGTCACGGATAGCACCGATGGTCACGCGTTTACCTTTACGGGTACGGGCATTGGTCTTGGTGCGCTGTCCGCGGCAGGGAAGTTTCCGCCGATGACGGATTCCACGATAGCAGTTGATCTGCTGAAGACGACGGATATCGGCATCAACCGCACGGCGAAGGTCACCCTCCACCAGGATGTCGTCCTGCAGGATCTTGGTAATCTTGGCGATCTGCTCAGGAGTCAGTTCGCTTGCTTTGATATCACGGTCGATTCCGACCTTCTCAATAATTTCCAGCGCCTTGGTGGGGCCGACCCCGTACAAGTACTGCAGAGAGTACTCAACACGCTTGTTGCCGGGGATATCCACTCCGATAATTCTTGGCATTTTTGGATTCCTGTTTTTTAATAGTTATCAACAAATTGAAAACACTGAACTTGTACCAGAGGATTAACCCTGGCGCTGCTTGTGGCGCGGATCGCGCGAGCAGATGATACGGATAATACCGTTTCTTTTAATAACCTGGCAGAACTGACATCTGCGCTTAATCGACGCTCTGACTTTCATGTTCTTTCACCCTTTTTCATAAAATTGCAAAGCACGCCGCAGTTCCCCCTTCCCCCAACCCCGACACTCTTGCGAGTACCGTGCTACATAGATTGGTGGCAAGTTGCTTACCGCGCCGTTCTCTACGCTTCATTACTCGATCCTCGGGTGATGCGGTGCGGTGGAATGGAATTCACCGCAAAACCTTCCGGAATCCTTGTTTGTCTTATAAAATACTACCGATTCAACTATTTGTCAAGTCGTATTTTGTTTTTTTCTTTGCTTTTTTGGCAAAAATTTTTGTCAACATCTTATTTTCACTGCGGCAGGTTCTTTCAGATGCGGCAATCACAAAATAAATAAAAAAAATGCTTGACAACGCCCCATATAACTGCCATATTATAAATATGAACCTATATTCAAGAATTCACAGAGGCCCCCAAATGAGTCATTTCATCACCCGTTTTCCTCTTGTCCGTTTCAAAGAGTTGATCCCCCTTCTGCTGCGCTGCTTCCCCGACTTCTGGGAAGCCCGTCTGGCAGAAAACAAATATTCATTTCCCTACGATTTGAAACTCTTTGCCGCCCGCATTGATGACAGATTGATGGGCTGTATCGGAATCCACGAATATCAGTTTCACCTTGACGGGGACACATATCCCTGCGGAGGAGTTTCTGATGTGGCCGTTGATCCTGATTACCGGGGCAGAGGTTATGCTCTGAAACTTCAGCAATTTGTCCTTGAATACTGCCAAACACATTACAAACGCTGTTCACTGCTTCCTCTTTACACCGACAAGGTGGGTGTCTACACCCGCCTCGGCTGGCAGATCTATGAGTCAGACAATTCAAATGAGATCAAAACCTCTGATTTTCCGCCTCAAAAAACCTTTCAGTTTGATGCAGGAGCTTTGAATATTTCCTGTTTGAAAGGGCAAAAACCTCCCGAAACTCAAGAAGAAAAAAAGGCCCTGAAAATTATGAAGATCTACCTTGCCGGAAAAAATTTCAACGGCAAATGCTGCCGTTCCCCAAAGACCTGGTGGGAACTTTTCACTGGCCGCGATCACTTCTGGACTCTGAAAGATGACACCTTTTTCCTCTACCGGAACGACACGCTTCTTGAAGGTTATTCCTCTGATCCTGCACATCAGGTTTCTTTGTTCACTCCCCGCCACGGCGGTCACGACAGCAACAAAGTAATGGTGAATCTGCCGGTAAAGAGATCTGCCGCGGACCGACGCATTGCAGAAGCTCTGGCAAACAAAAGTTTCGTTTTTCCGGCAGCGGATGTTTTTTGATCTTTCTTGCCGGAATTTTCCCGGAATCAAAAGGAAGGGAAATCAAAGAAATCCCACATCAAATTGAAACGCTCCAGAGATTCAGTGCCGAATTTCGCCATAGAACGCTGAACTGAATCAAATGATTTTTCTTTCATATCCCCTGATTTGGAAAAAAACTTATCAGCCAGACAAATCAGCTTTTCTTCAGGTGAAAGAGGCAGAAAATCACGTCGGGCCAAAGGAAGAACTTGAGCTGCAATATCACTTGCGGTCAAGCCGCTTCCGGTATGTCTTTCACAAATCAGAGCAAACACTTCCAGGTCGATTCCCCGGGCCGCACCATATTCCCGGAGCATTGTCGCTCCTTCAATACCGTGGCACAGATAGTGTTTTTTTCCGGTACAGAAGATCCCGGGAGCGTGACATTTTCTGATTCCGATATCGTGAAGCATCGCTCCGGCAGCAAGCACAGAACGATCAAGGACAAGGGAAGTTTTTTCTGCCAATTCCAGAGCTTTATCTCTCACCTGCAGACTGTGTTTGAGCAAAGTCTGTTTCAAATTTCCTTCTTCCGGATAAAAGAAGTTGATGATGTCAAAAATATCTTTTTCCTGCATATACATAACGGCCTTTCTTCCTTCTATAATATATCACGTCTGCCGCGGCTTTCAAGAATAAAGCCATAAAAAACCTGCCGGAATTTTCCGGCAGGTCCACTTGACGAAGGAAGATTTATTATTTCTTCTTCTGCCCCATAAACTTTTCACCAATAGTCTGGCAAATCACGAACAGGGGCGGAATAAAGACGATTCCGATGATCGTTGCCGCCAGCATACCGTAGAAGGTGGTCACACCGATAGCACGGCGGCTTTCAGAACCGGCACCGGTGGCAATAACCATCGGGAACACGCCGATCACAAAGCTCCAGGCGGTCATAAGCACAGCACGATAACGCTGTTTGAACCCTTCCTGAGCGGCTTCTTTGATATCCATACCGTTGTCACGGGCCTGTTTCGAAAATTCAACCATCAGAATGGCACTCTTGCTGGAAAGTCCGATCAGCATCACCAATCCCAACTGAGCATAGATACTCAAGTCCATATTGATGTACTCAACACCGAACAAACTGCCGATCTGGGTGATATACTTCAACCCCATCAAACCGCCCAGCGTGGCAAAGCTGATGGTCAGCATCACAGGCAGCGGCATTGTCCAGCTTTCATACTGTCCCACAAGGAAAAGATATCCGAACACTGTTGCAAAGAGCAGCAGGAAGAGGATACGTCCTTCGTTGTCACGTTCCTGTCGGGCCATATCGATCCATTCCACCTGATAGTCACGGCCCAGTTTGGAAGTCACCGCTTTTTCGATCAGTCCCATCACCGAGGAGGAAGGTGTACCGGGCACCAGGATCACGTTGACCTGGGCAGACATATACTGATTGAAACGGGTCACCAGACGGGGACCGACGGTGTTGCGCAAAGCGGCAAAGGCACTCAGGGGAACCATTTTGCCCTCGTTGTTTTTCACCAGCAGTGAAGAGAGCGTATTGACAGTGTCACGGTCACGGCCTTCGGCCTGCAGTTTGACTTTGAAGGAGTAGCCCTGCAGGTTGAAGTCGTTCAGGTAGGCAGAAGCAATGTTGCCCTGAAGCACCGAGAAGATCCGGCTGATAGGTACACCCATAGCTTCAGCTTTGGCACGGTCGATGTCGATGAAAAGCTGGGGCGTTGAAGCATCGTAACTGCAGAAGGCGACCCGGACACCGGGGAAAGAACGGATATCTGTCACAAGTTTCTGGATCGCCGTTTCCAAATCCTGCGGCGTCTGCTTGCCGGTACACTGGAGCATAAAGCTGATACCGCCCGTCACACCCAAGCCCATAATGGCCGGGGGCTGGAAGACCTGAGCACTGGCAGTGGGGATCGTGGCAAACTGAGCCTGGATCTTTTTCAGGATCTCATCAGCTTCAGTTTCTTTGGTGGTACGCTTTTCCCAGTCTTCAAGAACAAAGATGCCCATACCCACGTTTTCACCGGTACCGCCGGTGAAGCTGAAACCGCTGACAGCGATCACATCTTTGACACCGGGGATCTTGGCGACCTTGCTGAGAACCTCTTTCTGTGTTTCACCGGTACGGGTCAGCGTAGCACCGGGAGGCAGGTCGATGGTACTCATCAAAGCACCTTTGTCTTCGCCCGGTATGAAGGAGCCGGGGATCCTGTTGTAGAAGAAATAATTGAGGAAGAGCACACCCGCAAAGAGAATGACCGTGATGATCAGATAGCGGACAAGGAAGCCTGATACTTTGAGATACCAGTTGCAGCTTTTGTTCAAACAGAAGTTGAACCCTTTGAACAAAGGATTGCGGGTGGCTTCAGGCTTGCGCAGAATGATAGCACACAAAGCAGGACTCAAGGTCAATGCGTTGACCGTGGAAAGACAGAGAGAAACGCACATCGTCACAGCAAACTGTACATAGATGGTTCCCACCATACCGCCGTAGAAGCCCACAGGCGCATAGATGGCAACGATCACCAACGTGGTTGCGATGACGGCCCCCGTGATCTGCTGCATACACTTTGAAGCTGCTTCTTTGGGGGGAAGGCCCTCTTTTTCCATAATACTCATCGTATTTTCCGTTACCACAATGGCATCGTCCACCAACGAACCGATAACGAGGATCAGGGCGAACATCGTCAGCACGTTAATGGAAAATCCCAGGGGGATCAGGAAAATGAATGTACCGATCAAACTTACAGGAATGGTGATCGTGGGAATCAGGGTCGCACGCCAATCCTGCAGGAAGATGTAAGTGATGATCACCACAAGGATCAAAGTCATCAGCAGAGTCATTGCGATTTCTGTCAGAGAGACCCGGATATATTTGGTGGGGTCGTAAGCGATGTTGTAGTTCACACCGGCAGGGAAGTTTTTGGACATATCTTTCAACAAGGCATTGACACGGTCGACAACAGCAATGGCATTGGAGTCATCGTTCCGATAGATCAGCAAAGCCACGCTTTGTTTGCCGTTGAAAGCACTGTCGTTGGCATACTGTTCAGCACCCAGTTCAATACGGGCCACATCTTTGAGTTTGACCTGTTTACCGCCGTTGGTACTGCGGACAATGATATTGCCGAACTGTTCGACTGTTTTCAGACGGCCCAGCGTGTTGACTTTGAGCTGCAGTGAATCGTGGCTGAATTCAGTTCCCACAGAACCGGCAGCCGCCTGCATATTCTGGGAGCGGACAGCAGAAGCCACATCTTCGGGGGTGAGGTTCAGCGCAGAAAGCTTGACAGGATCCACCCAGATACGCATAGAGTAGTTCCGTTCACCCATAATGCTGACTTCACTGACACCGTCCACACGGGCCAGCGCATCACGGATGTTGGTTCGGATGTAGTTGGAAAGCTGGGTCTGATCCAGTTCACTGCCGTCGGTGGAAAAGTTATAAAGTGCCAGAATATCACTGGAACGTTTGAAGTATTTGACACCATTATCTTTAACGATCTGAGGCAGCAGAGGCTCAGCCCGGCTGACTGCATTCTGAACGTTCACCAATGCAATATCCGTATTGGTTCCCGACTTGAAAGTAATCGTCAGAATATAAAGACCGGCGTCACTGGATGTGGAGGAAAAGTAGAGCAGATCTTCCAATCCGTTCATCTGTTCTTCCACCACGGTTGCCACAGTGTCGGCCACTTCTTCGGAACCGGCACCGGTGTAGTTTGCGATCACCACCAGAGAGGGAGGAGCAATTTCCGGATATTCGGCAATAGGTGCTTTAAGAAGGCAGAGTCCGCCCAGAAGCACCGTCACAATCGAAACAACGATCGCCAGACGGGGACGATCAATAAATACTTGCGAGATCATTTGCAGTTTTTACCTTTCTGCTTTGCCAGCAAAAACCGGCTTCACCTGCATTCCGGGGAACATTACTTTATTGGTACCGCCGGAAATAACTGTTTCTCCGGCTTTAAGTCCCTTGGCAATGAACTGATAATTTCCCCAGACAGCTCCGGCGGTCACGGGACGGCGGACAGCCCGGTTGTCCTTGGAAAGCACATAGACAAAACTACCCTGCTTGCTGTTGAGCATTGCGGAAAGAGGCACGGCGACCATCTTGGGGGGATTGAGCAATCCCAGACGGATCGTCACCAGACCGCCGGGGATCAGTTTGCCGTCCTTGTTGTCAAAGCTGGCACGAATTTCAATCGTGTCTGTGTTGGTATCGACGCTGTTGCTCATAAAAATGATGCGGCCGTCACCGGGATAAGCACTGCCGTCGGCAAGTTCCATATAGGCTTTTCCTTTGGCTTTAATGGCATCCATACTGCCGAAAAGTTCAAGAAAGTCACGGGAACTGATAGAAAAGTCCACATTGACAGGGCTGATGCTCACCACCCGCACCAGCTGAACCCCGGGGGAAACACTGTTGCCGGGGCTCAGAATGACCTTACCCATACGGCCGTCAAAGGGGGCACAAACTCTGGTATCGCTGAGACTGTCTTCGGCTTTGATGAGTTGAGCTTTATAGTTGTCAAGCCGTGCCAGAGTGGTGTAGTATACCTTTTGAGCTTCTTCAAAAGTCGTTTCTGAAGTTGCTTTCTGTCCCAGAAGTTTTTTCTGGCGTTCAAAGTTGCTCTTGGCGAATTTGAGTTCGGCTTCAGTCTGAGCGATCTGAGCCTTGACGGCCTGGACTTCTGCTCTGTAAACAAGGTCGTTGATCTGAATGATCTTCTGACCTTTTTTAACGAAACTTCCGTGGGGAAGCAGCTGGTCACTGATCGTGCCGCTGACCTTGGCAATAAGCATAGCATCAAGATTGGCCTTGAGCATACCGATGTACTTCCGGGTCTCATTGTTGGTCTTGAGAACCGCTTTTTCCACCAGCACAGTGGGAACCGGCATAGCGGGAGCAGCAGCTTTGGGTTTTGCCTCTGCACCGCACAGCACAGCGGTCGCAGTCAGAGCAACAGCAAGGGTCAATACTTTTCTCATTTCTTAAAACGTTCTCCTTTTTTATTCCATTTCTGGTTTATCTAAAGTTAAATTTTCACATCCGGAAAGTTTACCGGAAATTTTTTCAAGCAATCTTTGTTCTGCTTCAGACAGATCTCCGAAAAAATCGGAACAGGCTTTGTCGAACTTCTCAATTTCCTTCCAGGCTGCTTGAGAAAGGCGGATCAGCACTTGACGGCGATCGATTTCAGAAGCACGACGCTCAAGGACCTTTTTTCTGACCAGCATTTCCACCATAACGGACACAGCACTTGAAGAAAGGTTCAATTCTTCAGCAAGCTTTTTAAGTGAGACTCCGGCAGAATCCGGGCTTGTCTGCAAGGTGAGTTCACGCAGCAGTCGCTGCTGACTCAGGGTCAAAGAAAAAATATCCACACCAAAGCCGCCGTCTGCAGAACAGAGCAACCGCTCCCTGAAGCGGTCGATCGCTCCAAAGAAAAAACGTGCTTTAAGTGTTTCTGTCATAAAACCTCCGTCTGTATAGGACAAGTCAAATTTATTTAATATAACACAACTTCAAATAATTTGCAAGTCCTAATTAATTCAAAAACTAAACTTTTTTAATCTGAATAAGGCTGACGGATCACTTTTTTCAAAAAAACTCTTTACAGCAGGCTTGTATTCTCTGTTTTACGGTGGTAAATTAGATGTATGCAAACTTTTCTTTCCGAAAATTCCGGAAAGGATAAAACTTAAGGGAATAATACTATGAGTGACAAAGTGAGAATCGGTGTTATCGGAGTTGGTTCCATCGGTACCGTCCATACCACAAACTACGCAAATGTTGCCAATGCTGAAGTCGTCGCTATGTGCGACATTCTGCCCGACCGTCTGGCCGAAAAGGCAGCAACCTTCAAAGTCGCCAAAACCTATGCTGACTACAACGATCTTCTGGCTGATCCCGAAATCGATGCTGTGAGCATCTGCGTCCCCAACGATATGCACGCTCCCATCGCCATTGCCGCACTCAATGCCGGCAAACACGTGATGCTTGAAAAACCGATGACTCTTTCTGCCGAACTCGGCAAGCAGATCCTTGCTGCCCGGGATGCTTCCGGCAAAAAGCTGCAGATGGGTATGGTCTATCGTCAGAAACCCCAGGCCCGTCTGCTCAAAGAGATCGTTGACAACGGCCGTCTGGGCAACATCTATCAGATCCGCGTGAAACTGATCCGCCGCCGCGGTATTCCCGGTTTGGGCGGCTGGTTCACCACCAAAGCCAAATCCGGCGGCGGCGGTCTGATCGACATTGCTGTTCACTTCCTTGATCTGGTGATGTGGCTTTCCAACAAATGGGAACCCACCAAAGTGAGTGCCAAGACCTATTCCAAGTTCGGCAGCCCCATCAACGATTACCACTATGTGAGTATGTGGGCAGGTCCTCCGAAAGCCGACGGTGTCTTTGACGTTGATGACTATGCCGCAGGTTTCGTCCGTTTCGGAGCTGAGACCACCTTGTCCTTTGAAGTGGCCTGGGCCTGCAATGCCAAAGATGAATGCTTTGTTGAACTTCTGGGCGACAAAGGCGGTGTCAAACTGGATATCGGTTCCGATCCTGTGCTCTGTACCGAGATCGACAACCGTATTGCCGATGTTGCTCTGCAGTATGACAAAAAGGATGAAGCCTTTGCCGACGAGCTCCGCAAGTTCTGCGATGCTGTTCAGGGCAAGGGTGAAATCCCCGCCACCGGCGAACAGGGTGTGGTCGCAATGAAACTGCTGGATGCCATCTACAAATCCAGCGAACTCAACTGCGAAGTTGACGTTCAGTAACGATTGCTGAAAAAATAAAAAGTGCCGTACTTCTCCTTATTGAAGTGCGGCACTTTTTTGTCGGGCGAACTTTACATAGCAAGAAGCACGATCCCGACCATACAGCAGCTTACTCCCGCCACAGCGGCAGGGGAAAGACGTTCCTTCAAACGTATGGATGTGTAAATCAGAAACGCCGCAATATTTGATCCCAATGCCACAGGATAACCGATCGCTCCGGCTCCGTGAGATACCAGAGTGTCCAAACCGGTAAAGAGCGTCAATATGCCGCAAAGAGAGGTCAAGGTCAGTAAAAGGATACTGACAAGTGTCCCCCGGCTGTTGAAACACTCTTTGTTCCAGAGCGGTGCACAGAAAAAGATCAGAAAGGCTCCTACGGAATTGATCCCGGCCCGGAAAATCATATTGTCGATCCCGCCCCCCTGTTCAGCAACAAAGTAAGAGGGCAGATTGAAAGTACACTGACTGGCTCCGGCCGCAAAAAGAGCAAGAAAAGCATAAAAAAGCCAGACACTTTTCCGGGAATACTTTGATTTATCTTCCGCTTTCCCGGCCGGTCCGCCGCATCCCATAAGGAACATAGACACGACCATCGCCCCCAATCCGATCCACCGCCAGAGCGAACAGGGCACATCAAAAAAGAGCACCCCCATAAGGAAAGGCATAATAAATGCACTTTGCATAATCGCCCAGGTAAGTCCGCTGGGACCTTTTTTCATCGCCGTCCTTGCGATAACAAAACAAAGATAGTTCAGTATGCCTGAAACGGGCAGAGCGATCCAGGCCACAGGATGAACACTGCTGTTTCCAAAGAAATAAACAGGAAGTGCTATTGCCATTGTAAGAACAGCCGTCATTCCCAATATAAAATCCAGACTCAAGCCCTTTTTGGCAGAATTGCTGATCACAGCTCCGGGACCGAGCCAAACGAGTCCGGTAAAAACCAGACAGAGAATTCCGAATAACATAACTGTTGTTTCCTTTTTTTTATTTCAGTAAGATGCAAGGCAAAATATAGCACTTTTTACTTTTTTTTCAACTCTTTTAAGTACAAAAATTGCACCTTTCATATTGAAAAAACATTTTCTTATGTTATATTATCCACAAATAACACATTTTCGATAAATTGACGTGAGATTAGAGAACTTTATGAGTAAAACCGATGCAGCTTCAGTTAAAGAAAGAAGTTCCGTTCTTTTCAGAACGGGGATCATTACCGATACCCATATCAATGAAACACCCGCAGGCTGCCGCAAACTCAAAGGTGCTTTGAAACTCTTTGCCTCACAAAAGGTGGATATGGTGATCCACTGCGGAGATATCGCCGAAGTCTATAATCCGGAAGCCTACAAACTTTACCGGAAAATGATCAATACGCTCTTTCAGCAAAAGAAACCGGAAGAAATTTTTATCAGTGCCTATCACGACTGGACAAGTCCACAGGAAACCGAGTCCTCTTTTCAAGGGATGAAAGAAGCTCTTGAGATTCCCCATAATATGCTGGATAAAAAGATTTTCAAAGGATACACCTTTCTGATCATACCGCAGAATGTATCTATGGAAGAACTTGAACATCAGATCACAACGGCTCTGGCCGGGAATCCCGGCAAGCCTCTTTTTGTCATAGACCACATTCCCCCTTACGGGATCTTTCACAACAGCAAACTCTGGGGCAGTGTGCCACGCCTTGAAGTACTGAAAAAATTTCCTTCCGTCATCCACATTTCAGGGCACAGCCACGGTTCTCTTTTGAATGAATCCAACATCTGGCAAAAAGAATTCACCGCTGTCAATATCGGCTGCCTCAGCACCTGGGGAGGCGACTTTGCCGGAACAGCTCCGAAATCTAAAAAGGCTTCTGAAGCAGTCATTATGGAGCTTTTCCCGGAAAAAGTGCTTTTCCGCCGTTTCTCAGTTGTCACCGGCAGAGAATATATGCCCGATACCCCCTGGTGTGTGCCGCTGCCCTTTGATCCTGAAGCAGCCCCCTATTCTCATAACAGACGCTATAAGGACTCCCCTGAGCCTGTATTCTCTGCGAACGCACGCATAAAACCGGTATATGACAAAAAGGCTCCGGAATTTCTGACCTTGCGTTTCCCGGGAGCAGCCCCCGATGTTTTCAAATACCGTGTTGTTATTGCACAAAAAAATCAGGCGGGACTCTTTGAGGATTTTGCATCGACTGAAGTTGTCAGCAACTTTTATAAAGCCGCTTCTTACAGAAAAAAAGTTTTGGAACTCCGCCTTTCCAAAGCCTACTTTGAAAGCCGGAAAACCTATCGTTTCTCCGTCCTCCCGGAAAATTTCTTTGGTAAAGAGGGCTCTCCTCTGACTGCTGAATGGACCGCCCCTGTCCTGCCCGCTTCAGAGATTCTCTTTGAATCCGTCAAACCGATGAATGAACTTCCGTTCCTGACCGAACTGAATGAAGGTGTGCCTGTAAAAAAAGAAGGCCCCTTTTACTGCCACGATACTTATAACGCCCGTTTGGAACTGCCGCCGGAAATCTGGAAAAAAGTTCCTCCCGGAACAAAACTCCGTTTTATTGTCGACATTCACACGATCCAGTTGGACCGTGAAAAACGCTCCTGGACTTTGACACTGCGTGATCCCGTCCCGGTCGATAATTTATCCCCCCGGATCCATACACCTTACGGAGATTGCCGCAACAGATACGTTGCGGAATTCACACCGCCGGAAAGCGGAGAGTGTTACCTCCTTGTCCGGGACGGATTACCCAACAAAATCAAATTTGAATACCTGAAAATCGAAATCATCTGAAATCTAAGGAAATATAATTTTATGAATCAAAAAATCCTCTCTATCTTCTCTTTCTTCTTTTTCCTGACCCTGCTCAGTGCTCAGGAAAAACCCATTTTCAAAGCCGGGATCGTTTCCGACACCCACGTCACTCCCCGGGAAGCCAGCTGTACCTGGGTCAAAAAAGCGTGGCAACTTTTCAAAAAGAAGCAGGTCGATCTGGTCATCAACTGCGGAGATATTGCAGATCATCATTATCCTCAGGGATACCGGCACTACCGCAATGTGATCAACAAACTTTATCCGGACAAAAGCAAAAAACCGCTGGAACTTTACGCTTATGCCAATCACGACCGTATCGACGTGGCCAATATCGATCAAGCCTTTGCCGCTGTCAAAAAGCACCTTGAAGTCCCCAACGATCCCTATGATCAGCTGCTTGTTAAAGGTTATCCTTTTATCATAGTTCCTCAATTGGTCAATCTGGAGCGTTATGAAAAAATGATCCGGCAGGCGATCAAAGCCCACCCCGGGAAACCGATTTTCGTCGTTGACCACATTCCCCCTTACAACACCACTTACAACACGATCACCTGGGGGAACCGTCCCCGCCGGGAGCTGTTGAATAAATTTCCTCAGGTCGTCAATATTTCCGGCCATACTCACAACACTCTTTTCAATGAACTCTGCATCTGGCAGGGGGAATTCACTTCAGTCAACGCAGGCTCTCTCCACTACTGGGGCGGAGCTTTGAACGGTACTGTTCCGGAAGGCCGCAAACGTTCCACTGAAGTACTCATTATGGAAGTTTTCAAAAACAAGATCCTTTTCCGCCGTTATTCACTTCTGGACGGTTCCGAGTACAACCCGGCTGCCCCCTGGTGTGTGCCGCTGCCTTTCGATCCTAAAACCGCCCCCTACAACCCCAAAGTCCGCTTTGCGAACTCCAAAGTTCCCTCATTTCCTGCCAAGGCAAAAATGACGATGATCCCCGATGCCGTCCCCTTTAACAATGTGACGCTGAAGTTCACCCCTGCGATTCCGGATGTTTTTACATATACTGTAACTCTTGAAAAGCAGAATGCAGCAAAACAGTTTGAAGTTTTCACTGTCAAAGAAATTTTCAGCGACTTCTATCTTTCCGCCGCCCAAAAGGCCAAAGATATGCAGACCGTCCTTTCAGGCGGCTACTTTGATGGGGGAGCAACCTACCGGATCTCTCTCACCCCCGTCAATTTTTACGGCAAAAAGGGCAAACCTTTTTCCCTGGTCTGGAAGGCTCCGGCAAAAGTTCAGAACAAAGTCAGATACGAGTCAAAAAATCCGATGAAAGAGCTCTCTTTTATGTCTGACATCATCGGCGGTTCTCCTGTCCTTCAAAGGAGCGGATTTTATCTTCACAACCACTACAATGCCCGGCTGCTTCTGCCTGATTCCGCCTGGCAGAATATTCCCAGGAACACGCCGATGCGTCTGACTATTGATCTGCATACCATTCAGGGAGCAGGCAAGACCTGGACTCTTACTCTGCGAAACATCAAACCGTCACGCAACGCTCACGCCCGTGTCACCACTGCCCCCGGAAATGTCAAGTGCCGTTATGTCATCGACTTCCGGATGCAGAACAAAGGATATAAATATGCTCTGCTCATCAGAGAGGCTGATCCCGGACAACTCCGCATCAACTATCTCAAACTTGAACAACTTAAAACGGATACAAAAACTGCGAAATGAAAACTGATGATATTATGAAAATCGCCGGACGCGTAGAATGTGTCCAACCCTCCCCTCCCCGGGCCGTTTTTGATCTGGCTTCCACCCTTGACGATGTGGTTGACCTGACTTTGGGAGATCCTGATCTGCCGCCGCCTGAAAACGTCCGTGCCGCAGCCTGCTGTGCCATTATGGAAGGAAAAACCCGCTACTCCGCCAATGCAGGCCTTAAAGAACTCCGCAAAGCAATTGCCCTTGATGCAGAAAAAAATCTGGGCTTCCCCGTGGATCCCGACCGGGAAATCATTGTCACAGTTGGAGCAATGGAAGCAAGTTTTCTTTCACTCTACACCCTTCTTGAGCCGGGGGATGAAGTAGTGATTCATGTCCCCTACTGGATCAATTACTCTCAGGTGGTGCGTTCACTGGGGGCAACTCCGGTCTTTGTCTATACCCGTCCGGAAGAAAATTTCCAGCTGACCGCCGAAGCCCTTGAAGCGGTACTGACTCCCCGAACCCGTCTGGTCATACTCAATTCCCCCAACAACCCCACGGGAGCGATCATCCCCCGGGAAACTTTGGCAAAAATAGCCCGTCTGGCACAAGAACGGAACTTGGCACTTCTTTCAGACGAAATTTACGACTCTCTGATCTATGACGGTAAAAGTTCCACCTCCATTCTCTCTTTCCCCGGTATGAAAGAGCGTTCGATCCTGATCAACGGTATGTCGAAACGCTTTGCGATGACAGGCTACCGTTTAGGGTGGGCCATTGGCCCTGCCCCCCTCATTGCCCAAATGACCAAGATGCAGGAAAACATCGTTGCCTGTGCACCGCTGCCTGCCCAGTATGCGGGGATTGAAGCCTTGAGCAGCCGGACTGATTCAAGTTTTATCCGCAAAGAGTTCCAGCGGCGGCGGGATGTGCTTTTCAACGGCATAAATGCCATTCCGGGACTGGTCTGCAAGCCCATTCCCGCCACATTCTATGCAATGGTGGATATCAGCGGATCCGGTCTTGAAGCTGAAGACTTTGTCTACCGGATGCTCCGTGAGGTCAAAGTTGCCACAGTTTTCGGTCCGGCCTACGGTGGAGAATACTATAAAAACTTTATCCGCATTGCTTTCACAATGAAAGAAGAACGCTTGAAAACCGCTCTTGAAAGAATAGCGGACTTTATGGACAGATTGAAAAAATAAAATTTTTTTACCGATACAAAAAAGTATTATAAAGATAAGGATATAAAAAAATGTCTCTGCCTCCTCTTTCAATCAACCTTTCTCTGCCTGACAAAAGTGCAATGACTGTCTGTACTTCACTTGCAGCAGCACTGGGAGTCAAACGTATGTCCATTGACTCCGTCACTCTGAAAAAGGCAGGCGAAGACCCCGAACTTGTCAGTTCCATAGTTAAAGCAGCCGACCAGCACAAGATCACCTTTTTCGATGCTCACGCTCCCCACGGTTTGGGAGATTCTCTGGGCAATCCCCTTCCCGGCGGCCTTGAACACTCAAACGAAGTTATGCTTCAATCTCTGCATACTGCGGCCGATATGGGGGTCAAAGTGCTTACGATGCATACCGCCCGCACCCGTCTGGTCAACCGTTTTGCTCCTGAAGCAGGCCCCATCCTTGACACTGATCTGCCCGGTGCCGTGGAACGTTCACTGCGGCAGTTGGAAGTCCTCATCCCTGAAGCGGAAAAACTGGGTATCATCATCGCACTGGAAAATCTTTTCCTGCCTTCATCTACGGGCACTCACCTTATGTCTATCATTGAAAAGGCACGTCACGCCAATCTGGGACTTTGTTATGACTCCGGTCACGCACTCATTGTGGAAAAAGTCCCGGGCAAAACGCCTGATATGATCGCAGAATGGATCGCCTGGGGCTGGGACAATGATACAGTGACATTCCAGGACGACCAGCTGGATATTATGCTCAATGAAGTTGTGACCACCCATTTCCACGATAATGACGGAACAGGAGACCTGCACCGTCTGCCGGGAACGGGTATCGCCGACTGGAAACGGATCGCCGAAAGATTGAGACAGGCCCCCCGGCTTCTCTCTGTCCAAAGCGAAGTGGGCAAAGCCGCCCTTTCTGCCGACATAAAAGACTCCTTCGGCAAATTTGCTGAAGCCGGCTTCTCTCTGGACGGCGAATGACCTTGTGGTCAAGGGGGAAACTATGAGAATAGCACATACATCTGACTGGCATCTGGGAGCTATGCTCCGGCAGGAAAAACGTTATGATGAATTTGACCGATTTCTGGCGTGGTTTCTTGGGATATTGAAGGAAGAACAAATTGACGTTCTCCTTATTGCGGGCGATGTATTTGACACCTCATCCCCCTCCAACAGAGCAGCGGAACAATACTACTCTTTTCTTGCTCAAGTCCGGGATACGGGAGTCAAAAAGGTGATCGTCACTGCCGGAAATCACGATTCAGCAAGTTTTCTGGATGCTCCTAAAAGCGTATTGAAATTTCTCAAGGTCCATACCATCGGCAAAGCCGATCCTGATTTTCACGATCAGATCATCCCCCTTGAAGAAAAGGATTCAGTCTGTGCCGTTGTCTGTGCGGTGCCTTTTTTGCGTGACCGGGATATCCGCCAGACGATGCCGGGAGAAAATGTTGAAACTCTGGAACGGAAACGCCGTGAAGCGGTCATCGCTTATTACAAAGGTATCTGTGCCCGGGCAGCAGAATTGTATCCTGATGTTCCGCAAATCGTTACGGGGCACTTTTTTGCCACCGGCGGTAAAGTTTCAGACACCCACTTCACCGGCAATCTGTCAAACATCAGTGTTTCCGAACTTCCTGACGGCATCTCTTACCTGGCCCTGGGCCACTTGCACACGCCTCAAAGTGTAGGAACCAGAGAAAATTACCGCTATTCCGGTTCTCCTCTGAAAATGAGTTTCGGAGACAATGATGCGGCAAAAGAAATTCTCATTCTGGACACCGGAGCACTTGAAAAAACGCCTCAAAAAATCATTGTTCCGGAATTTCAAAAAATGGAACATATTGAAGGGGATATGGAACAAATCAAAGCCAGGATCACTGAACTTGGCACTACATCTGAAAGTATTTGGCTCAGCGTCGAAAATACCGGTCCTTTCATTGCTGATCTGCAGGGGGAACTCAATGAGCTGTGCCGTAATACTCCTTTGTTGAAAGTCCTTTTCTACCGGAATCAGGCCCCCAATCCTGTTAGTGCCGTAAAGAGACACTCTGCCATAAAAGAGCTCTCAAAAGTAACTCCGGAGACAGTCTTTTGCAACTACCTCAAAGAAAAAGAGGTCGCTGAAGATACTCAGGCACAACTTATTGCGGCATTCCGCCAGATCGTCACGGAACTTGCTGAAGAAGACTCCAACGCTCAATAAAACAGGGGCCTGAAAATGAAAATCAAAAAACTCATCATCGAAAATATCAACAGTCTCTACGGTCACTGGGAAATCAATTTTGAAGATCCCGCTTACAATGACGGGCTTTTTGCCATTATGGGCCCCACCGGCAGCGGAAAATCCACGATTCTTGATGCGATCAGTCTGGCTCTTTACGGTGTGACTCCGCGAATGGAATCCGATATGCCTTTGTTTGAAGTCGTTTCCAAAGGAGCCAACAGTTGTATGGCCTCACTGGTCTTTGAGGTAAAAAAAACAGACTATACGGCCAATTTTTCTTTTGCATCCTATAAGAAATCAAGCAAAAAAGCTGTAAAAGGGCAGCTTGACAAATCCAAACATTATCATACCCTTTCTGCCGATGACAAAGAGATCGCCTCAGGGAAAGAGGTAAAAAACAAAGTCACAGAGCTCACCGGTATGAATTCCGGACAATTCTTCCGGGCGGTGCTTTTGGCACAGGGAAAATTTGACGCCTTTCTGCAGGCAGATTATCAAAAGAAATCCGAGATTCTTGAGCAGGTCACCGGTACTGCCATATACACAAAAATCGCACAGAGGATCTTTCAAAGATCCAGCAGTGCCCAGAAAGCTGTTGAACTGGCCAATGCTGAACGGAAAGGTATCCTGCTCATAGAGGCTGAAGCAGAAGCTCAAAAACAGCAGGAACTGAAAGAAAAATACGACATCAGTGCCGAACAGAAAAAGCAATACGCCGCTCTCGAAAGTATCCTTACCGCTTTTGCCCGGATCAGGGATACGGAAAAAGATTTACAGAAAAATATCACTGCTTCCAATCAGCTTGAAGAAGAAAAAAAGGAGTTTGCCCCCCTGTTGAGCAAACTTCAAGCCGGAGAAAAAGCCGCCAGAATCGAGGAAGCCTATCAAAATTTTTCGGCCTGCTCTCAAAAATACAACGAAACCCGGAAACACCTGGAGCAACTCCGCTTGGATCGGCCTCTCCTTGAGGCAGCACGGAATGAAAAAAATCTGGCAGCGGCAGCGGCAGAAGAAATCCTGAAACGTACCCGGAAGAACGAGGATGAACTCAATACTCTCATCACAAAGGTCGTTCAGCTGGACAACAGTGCTCAATTGCAGAAAAAGAATATTGAATCACAGACCGCTCAGCTGCAATCATTTCAGAAAAATCACTCTGTCGCCCTGACAGAAAAAAATAAACTGACTGCGGCTCTCACAGACCTGACTGCTGAAAAAGAAAAATCTCAAAGCTACCTTGAATCCCATTCCGGTGATGATAAGCTGCAGCAGTTCCGGGCCGCCTGGCAGGAAAAAGCGGCTTATTTCCATACCCGCAGTATGGCCTTGAAAACCAAAGAAAAAGAGATCTCCCGGTTCCGCAAAGAATTCGAAAATGCAGAACAAGCCTCTGCCAACGCCCGAAAGGAATTTGATGCCGCGTCAGTTGCCTGTGACAACGCCGCTAAAGATGAAACCGCTAAACGGAATATTCTGGCTGAACTTCTGGTCGGAACCAGCAGGGAAAAACTTGAAGAAGAACGGGAACTGCGTACAAGAATTCTTACTCAAGCCCAAACGATCCTGGACTTTGCTGAAGCCAGAAAACAGTTGAGCGACAATACGCCCTGTCCTCTTTGCGGCAGCCTTGACCACCCCTTTGCATTGGGAAACATCCCTGAAATAAGTGCTGACAAAAAAGCTCTTGAAGAGGTGGAGAACAAATTAAAAAAGTGTGCCCAAGCCGAAAAATCCATTGCAGCTGCCGAGCGTACAAAAGCCAACCGGCAAATTTGTAAAACTCAGGCAGAAGGAACCTTAAAAGCCGCTCAAATCAGCCTTGAGGAAAAGCAAAAAGCTCTGCAGACAATCGAAGAGGAAAAAAAGATCCTTGATGCAGAACTCACTCTGAAAGCAAAAGAACTGCAAGAGGAATTAAAAGCTTTTTCACTCAATTGGAATGGAGAAAAAACACTTCCCGCCGATCTTGACAAGCGGATAAATCTGTGGCAGGATGCCAGTGAAAAATTCAACTCTGCAGACGGAAAACAACAGATCCTGCGTGCCCAAATCGAAGATGCAGAACGCCGTCTGACAGAAAACCAGACAGCTATTGACAATCAAAAAAATATACTTGAAACAGCCCAAAAAGAATTGTCCCGTCTTCAGGAAGAAAGAGGTGCCCTTTTTGGAAATAAAAATTGTGAACAGGAACGTACTCAAGCCCAAAATGAGTCTCAAAAAGCTCTGCAACAGTTCCAAGCTCTTGCCGATGCCTTGACAGCAGCAAAAACACAGTTTGACAATTGCGAAAAGGCCCTGACTGAAACGATCGGGGGGCTGGAAGAATGTGAAACTGCCCTCAAAAATGCGGAACGATCCTACCAGGCCAAATGTCTTACAGAAGAAATGCCTCCTGAAACCTTCATCGCATCAAGGCTCACTCCCGGTGAACTCGGGAAACTTTCCCGGATCAACGGCAGCCTGATTGAAAGAGGCAAAATTTTTGCTGAACAGAAAAAACAACTGACCCAAAACCTTGATGAACTCAAAAAAAGGTTGCCCCCCGAGGCGGATGAGAACCAACTCAAAGCTGAACTTGAACAATTGCAGCAGCAGATGGATGAAATCAACAAGGCCATAGGAGCTTTGGATTCAGAGTTAAAAAATAACAACATCAACAAAATCAAATATGCTGACTTACGCGAAAAGATCGACAGACTGACGCAGGAACAAAAGTTGTGGGGAGAACTGGACGCTCTTATCGGCGGTGCCGACGGCCAGAAATTCCGCAGGCTTGCCCAGCAGATCACGATGGATCAGCTCCTTGAGAAATCCAACGAGATACAACGCAGTATGAATGGCAGGTACGAACTGCTTTCCTCTCTTACCGAAGGGAAACTTGACATTGACGTCATCGACCACTGGCAGGGGGATGAGATCCGTCCATCCGGCAACCTTTCCGGCGGCGAGCGTTTCCAGGTATCGTTGGCTCTGGCCCTGGGGCTGAGCACTATGACGGGAAGCAATATACATATTGACTCTCTGTTTCTGGACGAGGGTTTCGGAACTCTTGATCCGACATCACTTGAAACAGCGTTACACACCCTTGCCTCACTTCAAACTGCTCAAGGCAAGAGTATCGGCATTATTTCTCACGTCCAGAGCATCGGAGAAAATTTCGCTTCAGTCATCGAAGTCACCCCTGCCGGCGGTGGCCGCAGCACTCTTTCCGGCCCCGGCATAACTTCTCACTGAGAAGCCATAAAACTCCTGCGGGATAAAATCAAAGAGCACCTTAAAAGTTGAACAAAACCTTTGAGGTGCTCTTTTTAGAGAATACAGAAAACCTGATCTGCTGTTTTCAGTTCTCTTTGAGCTGTCAGAAAAAAAGAGCTGCCATACAGATAAATCTGCAGCAGGATCATTTTTTGCCTGACATAATCTTTTTGTACTGAGCTGCGAAATAGGGCTGACGCATCACTTTGCCGATGACATACATATAACAGGGGATCAGCAGCAAAGACAGCAGTGCCGCCGCAATAAAAACCCCTTTGACGCCGGAAAGAAAAATCACTCCGCCTGCAAACACTGTGGACAGCATAATCCCCGTACTGTTGGCTGTGGTGGAAAACCCGAAAACGGTTCCACGCTTACGCTTGGGCGTCGCCGCTGAAAGCAGCTTTTGAAGCACTGAATACGCTCCCCCAGCCGCCAGATACATCAGCGTACGGCTCACTCCGAATACAGTCAAATTTTCTGAAAATGCCTGAATGATCATCGTTACAACCGTTATGGTAAAAACAGGCACAAGTATATACAAAGGTTTCACCTTGTCAGACAAATATCCTGTAACGATCCCCGAAAGCAATGCTCCGACAGCCACAAATCCGCTGACCACCCCTGTCCACAAAGGAGCCTCCTTGCTTCCCACGATGTTTTCGATCTGCAATGCCAGATAGGGAACTTCAAAGTAACGGACAAATCCCGTCAACCCCATAAGCACAAGCATCATCCACACGGCAGTCGTAAATTCCGGCAGCAGCCCGCCGAAACGTTTGCGGACGTGGTGAACCGCTTTTTTGGCCGCAGGCTTGAAATCTTCACGGGCAAGCAGCACTATGAAGCCCGCCAGAAAATACAACGCTCCGCAGGCAATAAAGGTGAATTTATATCCGTAATGATGCACAACGATTCCACCGGCCACATTTCCCAGCATCGTCCCGCCCCAGATGGCGGTACTTAAAACTCCGAGGGCGAATCCCTGTTTCTCTTCCGGAGTATTTTTCACCAGCAAGGTCTGCGAAGCCG
This sequence comes from Victivallaceae bacterium, assembly GCA_045605205.1. GTDB lineage: Bacteria > Verrucomicrobiota > Lentisphaeria > Victivallales > Victivallaceae > UBA1784. Next base: position 4,413 of record JAZUPO010000268.1, on the reverse strand, counting down.
CTGTCGTCCCGGCACAGGCCGCCGAAAGAAAACGCAGCAGCACCAGCACCCAGCCATTGGGAGAATAAGCCATAAGGGGAAAGAGGATCGCTGTTCCGAATGTTCCCCGCAGGAGCATAGGCTTCACCCCGAAACGATCCGACAATGCCCCCCAGATGGGACAGAAAAGAGCATAGCCGAAAGTTCCGAAAAAGTAAAACGCGGACATCCAGATCCCCCGTGTCCTTTCATCAATGATCCCCAGCTCATCTTTCAGAAACAGAGGAATAAAGGGCATCATAGCGGCAAATCCCGCCAATACAAGGAGCTGAGAGCTCCACATCAGCAACAGATTCCATTTCCAATGGCGGGTGTTATCTTGCAAAGAGTTCATTTTTCACTAAATCTGATCGTCCAGGAAGCAGAATGTGCTGCTTTCACTCTGAGGTTGATTTCCCATAAATCCCCCCAGACCTCAGTGATTTTAGAATCCGCCCAGTCAACCTTGACGACCTCTGAAAGTTCAATACCGGAACAGGCAAGTTCAACCCCTCCGAGCATCAGCTTATTGTCTTTGATGATGCCCGGTTCAACAGGGGTATAGAAACTGATTTCAATACATTTTTCGCCCTCAAAATCGGCACTTTCGCTGATGATGATTTTTTTATTTTCCCATTGTGCAGCCACCTGCCGGCGATAAGATTTGATCCCGGTTTCACTTTTAAAAGCTTGAGAAAGATCACAATCAACACTGTTGTTCCCGTTGACAAGGACTCCGGTATATTCCGGTCCGATCCCCTGTAACTCTCTGTTGAAACGGGCAGCATTGTGTCCTTTATTATTCAAGTTCCACAAGGTGTAGCGGTATTCTGAAAAACAGGTTTTATTGTATATTCCTCTGCCCACATCAATGATGACAGGAGCATTTTTGTACCACAATGAAAAGTGTCCCAAGTCCATATGATTATGGCTTTGCTTATTATGCCCCCCCTTGAGAGTGCAGACCAGACCTTTTTCAGGATTTTCAGTATACTGCCGTGCGATCCAGATCTGCAAGTCGGGCCAGAAATCAACGGCATTGTGTGAGAGTTCTTTCTTTTCAGAAAGGTCTGAAGTCAGATTTGCCATAAGTTCATAAATATTGCCGCCGTTTCTGTTGCCGAGAGCTGCTTTTTCAGGGGGGAGATCAGGCAGGCTCAATGCTAAGGCTGCCATTTCTTCACTGCCCACCATAGTTGCATAGGTGAGAAACAGTCCCCGGGGAACTCTGGCAAAAAATGATTCTGCATCAGAAAATCCCATAAACCACCCGCCGCATAAATTCATCCGGGGGATAAAATTAATCATATTTTTAAGTTTTTCCTCTGCCAGCCAATTGTCAAATCCGCCCAGACGTCTTTGCAGGACACTAAGTCCATTCATCAGCATTCCCACAGCGACCAGCCAGTAGGAAGGTCCCTCATTACACCCGCCGTCAGCCGGATACCGGTCATAAAAGTTTTTCAGCGGCACAAGATGTTTGGCAAGAAATCCTGCCAGCCGGGGCAAGTCATCCTGCCATATTTCCATAGCAGCAGAATTGACGGAATAGCAGCACCAGACGCTCCAGTTGTTGGTTCCTTCGTACCACCAGTATGTCTCTTTCTCGCATACGGAAAGCACACGGTGCTCCACCTCAAAACAGATACGTTTGACCAGAGGAAGATACTCTTTTTCAAGTTCCGGCCGCAAAAGCTGGAGTACATCACTCAGAACTTTGGCTGTTTCTGCTGCAAAAAGGTCCACCACCCACTCCTCCGGCCCGGGCAGTGCATAATCTTTCAACCGCTGATGAGCGGGCAGACACCAGACAGGCTCAGAAAGGATCTGCCACAGAACATCTGCAATATCGTCAAGAAAACGGCCTTTGTATTCGGCACATTCTGCCAATACCAATCTCACCAAAGTGCCACGGCGGCGGAAAAAGGGAGTTTCATAGTCGATCCGATTGCCGTTACGAAAATATTTCATATAATCTTTGACACTGAGAAAAGCGATCGGTTTTTCCAGTTCCAGCTCTCCGTTGCGGATCAATTCATCCCGTTTTTCAGCCGGAAGAGACGCCCAGAATCCTCTTTCCCCGGCACGGGGATAATCGTAAATGCGTTCCTTATTCTGTAAACGCTGCAGGATCTCTTCTGCTGACATAATCTCAGCCATAGTACAAAACTCCTTGATGACAGTAGGTACGGTATTGCCTTTTTTTAAGGCATCCCTTATAAAAAAATGTTTCAGATATACTATACTGTTTGAGGAAAGATAATGCAAATTTTCAAGGCTTCAAAACACAAAAAAAAGTGTTTTTTCCCATAACAGAAAAACTCCGGAACCCGAAAGTTCTGGAGCTGCACCCAAAAAATTCCTGTCAGCGATAAATCTCCCGCAGCCGGGTGGAAGCCTTAGACTCCAATATGGGTGATTTCAACCCGATAGGATTAGTGGGGAAAGGCTGATCGGGATTGACGCCGCAAAGTTCATAAATGCTGCCCAGCAAATCAGCCGGACTCACAGGACGGGTCGCAGGGAAATCTGTCGTTGCATCAGATGAACCCACAACTTTACCCCCTGCAAAGCCGCCGCCTGCCACCATAGCACAGAAGCAACTGCTGTGGTGATTGCGTCCCCCCTGCCACGGAGCGTGCCAGTCGATACGGGGGGTCCTGCCGAATTCCCCTGTCCACCAGACGATGGTCTGGTCGAGCAGATTGCGTTCGTGCAGATCTGAAATCAATGCTGCCACAGCACGATCCATTTCAGGAGCGATCCGTGAAAGTGATTCAAAATGCTTTTTATGAGTATCCCACCCGGAAGCATTGATGGTCACATAGGGGACGCCTGCTTCCACCAGCCGGCGGGCACAGAGACAGGATTGTCCAAAGCGGTTCATACCATAGCGTTCCCGCATCGCTTTGGGCTCAAGCGAAAGATTGAAAACATCGGCAGCTTTACCAAAAAGAATGGTTCTTGCTTCTTCGCCGGATTTGGCGAACTGCTCAATGGCAGGATAATTTTTTCCTTCCCTGGCAAAAGAATCAAGTTCCTCAAGGAGTTTGAACCTGCGCTGGACTTCAGCTTTTGAGGCTCCCCCTGCGGGGCTGTAACTGTCCACCTGAAACGAACCGCTTTCCGGGCGGCCGCCGGTGGAAAAAGGCGAATAACGGTCTCCCAGAAATCCACATTCTGAGAAGCGGCCTTTATTGGTAGTCAAAGCCACATAAGGGGGCAGATTGTGCTGCACATTGCCCTTATTGAGCATAGCAAGCATCGCTCCGATAGCGGGATAGGTGATCCCGCCTCCGGGAAGACGGCCCGTCTGCATCAAATAGGTGGCCGATTCGTGTCCCCGGAAAGGATGGGTCATACTGCGGATAATGGAATAATGATTGGCGATCTTGGCAAGTTCCGGCATATATTCGCTGATCCGGATCCCCTCCACATTGGTGGGGATATCCCCTTTTCCGCCGTTATAGTCAAAACTGGCCTGCGGTTTGGGATCAAAAGCCTCAAGCTGGCTGGGGCCGCCCCAGATCCAGATCTCAATAACACTTTTTGCTTTGCCGGAAGTACGATTCTTTTTGGGCAGATCCATTCCGGCAAATGCGGGACTCATCCGGGAAACTGCTCCTAAAGCCCCCATAGTAAGACAAGCCTTGAGAAATTCTCTGCGTTTCATAACACGATCCTCCAACTTTTGTTCGCAAAACTGTTACACATTGAAGATAATTCCATAAAAGTAATTTTGCAAATGAAAAAACAAAAAAAGTCCCAAATTTTTATTGATTCTGCAATTTTCCATTTCCTTTTTTTCACTATAAGTTGCTTTTTCCGGGCAATCAGGATAATTTTCGCAAAACACAAAAGAGTGCATATTTATGAAAAAAAATGCCACAAGAGGTAATTTCAAAAGTCATTCAAAAAATGACAAAGATGCCATTCGCAAAGAGCTGTAAAGGGTAGTTTGAGGTTGCTACCTGTAAGGTAACAGCCGAAAATGCTCCCTTTATCAGATCGAAGAAGAGGGCACTTTGACAATTTTGAGGAGTTTTGAAATTGCCTCAATAAGTCAAAAACACTTTTCAGAAGATAGCACACTTTTCAATTATTGTCAAGTTCATTTGACCAAAGAAGAGGAAATTTGATTTTTCCCTGATCTTTATTTGAAAAAAAGAAAACAATGGTATATCTTATATCAATGACACACTATGCAACATCCGGAAACCTGAGAAAATGAAATATCTGTTGAGTCTTTTTTTCCCTGCCGCTCTTTTTTTCAGCGGCTGCACTCCGAACGTGCCTTCGCCCCCGACGGAGCAAAATGACCTGGTTGTGCGTTTTTTCCGCAGTCTCAGAAATCACGCCGGTGCAGAGGCGGCACTTCAGGGGCAGAAACTCTAC
>JAZUPO010000267.1:0-18085 GCA_045605205.1 Victivallaceae bacterium | reverse complement strand
CTGAAAAAATTCCGTCTCTGGCTCAAAGATCGTTACAGATCCCTTGAGGATCTGAACAAAACCTGGCGCCGCAGTTTCAAAAACTGGGACGAGGTCATCCCCATGACCTACGGCGAAATGATGCTCCACAACAGCCCCGCCCCCTGGGTGGAACACCGGCTCTTTATGGATAAAACCTTTTCCGACGGTCTGCTCCGGGGCGCCCGCGACGGAAACAGACAGTATCCGGGAACCATTATCGGCCCCGGCGGCATTGAAGTGAGTCCTGCGGCCTACGGCGGCGGCCGGAATATCTGGAATATGAGTAAACAGGCAAGTTTCCTTCATTACGGGACGCCCCGTATCGGAGCTTCTTTCAACCGCAACCGATTCCTGTCGGTTTATCTGGGATACTCTATGGGCGAAGGCTATTTGCGTCAGCGTATCTGGGAAGCCCTTTTTGTGGGCTGTCGCGGATTGTCATTCTGGTACGAACCCATCTTTATTCTGCCTGACTTGCGTTTTTCACCTTTGCGGGAGTTTCTGATACCGCTGCTCTGGGAGATTCGTGAAAAAGAAGGAGAACTTCTCAATCGTGCTGAAAAGATCACCGATCAGGTGGCCATACTCCACTCTCACGAATCTTTCCTTGCCAACTATATGAAACAGCGTAAAGCGGACTTTTTCAAGAAAGAAATGAGCTTTGCTTACGCCCTTGAAGATATGGGGATCCCTTATCGTTTCATTGCGCCTGAGCAGATCGGCGAACTTGACAAATTCAAGGCTCTGATCCTGCCTGAATGTTCAGCCTTGAGCGACAAGGTCGTTGCTGCGATCCGGAGCTTTGCTGCCCGGGGAGGGATCGTGATCGCTGATTATGATCCGGCAAGCTGTGATGATAAATGCGTCAAGCGCAGCAAACCTGCATTGGATGATCTTTTCGGAATCCGTCGCAGTTTGCGTACCTCTTTGAGGAATGTCAAAGAACACAATGTTCCCGGAGTTACCGTGAATCAGGCGATCCGGGGTATCCGTATCGCTGACGGCAAGGCACTTTACAAAGCCGGAACATTCCCGCTGGTCATTGTCAAAGGCAAATGTGCGATGCTGAACTTTGTACCGGAATATGAACAGTACCGGGAAGCCGGATTCCGCACTCTGTTGAAAAAACTGCTTCCCGGAGTCGAACCGGCAGTCAAACTGGAGTCACCCAAAAGTGTTATGCAGCATTTCTACAAACTCCGTGACCGTCTCTATATCACGATGCTTCCTGAAGTTCTCCCCGGCAGCGACAAATTTACTTTGAAGAAAATGGCTGAATCCAACTTCAAAGCCACTGTGACGCTGCCGCAGAAAGGGCACTTCTATGATACCCGTGCAGGAAAATATCTGGGATATGGAAAACGTTTCAACGTGACTCTGACTCCCGGGGAAGGGGCATTTTTCACGGTTATGCCTGAAAAACTTTCCTCGCTCAGACTTTCCGGCAAAACAAGTGCCCGTCAGGGAGAGTGTGTCAAACTCAAAGTCGCTGCCACCAAAGGACACCAGGTTTATGCTCTGCGTGTTTTCGATCCCAGCGGCAAAGATGTGATGGAATACCGCAAAGTCCTTAATGTTACAGGTCCCGGCGAATTCACCATCCCCTTTGCTCTCAATGATCCCTGCGGACTCTGGCGGGCTGTTGTGACCGATGCTGCCACAGGAGTTGCAAGTGAACTTAAAATCAACGTAAAGGAGAAATAAAATAATGGAACGATTCAACGCCGCTGTTATCGGTGCAGGCGGTATGGGCAAAGTTCACGTGGAGGCCGCTCTTGCATCACCTTACGTCAAAGATCTTTATGTGGTCGATCCTGACCCGGAACGGATCAAACTCTGGCAGGGGGAATCCCGGCTGAAAAGTGCTTCTATGGAACAGATCCTCAAAGATCCGTCAGTACGTTTTGTTACTGTGGCAACTCCGAATCATCTGCACCTGGAACACGCCGGGGCGGCTATGAAATGCGGCAAGGCCGTTCTTTGTGAAAAACCGATGGGGAATACCCTTGAAGAAGCACGGGAAATGATCCGGATCGAAAAAGAAACCAAAAGTTTTTGTCAGATCGGTTTTGAATTGCGTTATTCTGAGCTTTACCGGATCGCCAAAAAATGGATCGATGCCGGCTTGATCGGCGAGGTCGTCAATATCCAGACCCGTTACTACTGTGCTGAGTCTCACGGAAAAAACACCTGGCGCAGCAACAGTCCGGAACCCGGATTTCTCATCGGAGAAAAATTGTCACACTACCTTGATTTGCAGCGTTTTTTCTTTAACGCTGATTTTGAAAGTGTTTATGCTATGGCTTCTCCCAAAGTGGTTCCTTTTTGCAATCACCACGACAATCACCAGATTATGACCTCATTCCCCGGAGGAAAAGTCGGTGTTTTGAATTTCATTATGGCTATCGGAGAAACCTGGGATCCTGATGAAAAACGTGAAATGCTTGAAAAACAATCCGATGACGGACACGCTCTTTCGTATCATATCTGCGGAACCAATGGTGCTATTGAAACTGATGTTTTCCGCCGCCGCATCCGGCGTTGGGAATATAGCGATGCCCCTGAGACTCTGCAAAGCCGCATTGTGGAAACGGTGACGTTTCAACCTGAATCAGATCAGGCATATTTCCATAATGTTTACGGACAGGATTTGGCTGTGCTGGAGCTTTGGGCTCAGGGCAAAGAATCACAGATGAACACCCTTGATGCCTATGGCACGATGAAATTCTGTTTTGCAGCGGAGCTTTCAGAATTGGATGGAAAAATCGTTTTCAACAGCGATTCCCGCCTGTAAAACAGAAACGCTCTTCAGGATAAAAATACAAAAAACATTGTTGTCCGGTTCTGCACAGTTTGGTTCTTATAAAACTGTGCAGAGGGGATACACTATTCTGTCGTTAAGTTGATCTTGACTGCAATAGCTCCTTGCTGTCTTGCTGCAGCATAATATTCTTATAAGCAATCTCTTGCTTGCCTCAAACTCACAGTACCTTTACCTCCTGCAACAACATATCCGCTTGGAAAAAAAGTTGAACAGGAATCCTTGGGGGGGAAGAAAAAAATTTGATTTTTTACCGGCAGTGAGTCATAATGTTCTTTAAGAGGGGGAAAGAGTAATCTTCCCGGAGTTACAAGGTAAATACAGAGGAGGAAAAAATGAGGAGTTATACAACATTTCATCTGCAGTATGCCCATCGGTTCTACAATTTTGAAGGTGAGGCACAGTATCTTCACGGTCATACAGGAACGATGACCATTGAAGTGGAGGAATCGATCAATCCCGGTGTGAATATGGTTTTCCCCTGCAATGAGATCCGAAAGACGGCGTGGAACATATTGCAGAACTTTGATCACGCTCTGATTCTGCGTGAAGATGATCCCCTGCTTCCGGCTGTGCTCAAGGTTTATGAGGAACAGAAGATCCGCAACGGATCACCCAGGAACACTATGAAAGGGCCTGCCTTCAAAACAGAACTTGCCACAGCTCATCCGGAATGCCGTCTGGTGGTGACAAAAGAAACTATGACTGTGGAGGGGATGATAAAGATCAGCTATGAACTTTTAAAAGACAAACTCAACATCGCCCGTATTACTTTTACCAGCGGAGATAATGCGGGTTATGCTGAATTTGTCCCCGGAACTGCTATTTGCCGCTGTCCCCGGTGCGGTGTCGCATTAGATGGAACGGGACGATGCCCCAAATGCGGTTGGCAGAAAAAAGATTGACCTTTTTTTTGAGCTGCAGCCGGTACTCATTACGGGTACCGGCTTTTTTGTTTGGAGCTGTAAAGATTGTGTCCAATTTTTACAGATCTTCAAACTTGGAAAAAAGGGAACAGAGCCTTGGCAAAAACAAGATGAATTGTGCAGAAGGCAATATTGTCGTCAACATTTCGGGACAATAACTATTTTTTTAACTCAGGAAGGTACAGCCCGTGGCCGATGGCCGCTGCAAGCTGGGCTACGGCTTTGTTGAACTCAACAGCAGAAAGAACCAGACGGCTTTGGACTTCTACAAGCATATCCTGAGCTTGATTCAAACGGGTGATGGTTTCCTTGCCGTTCTGGTAGGCACTGTAAACCAGATCCCGCTGCTCACGGACCCATTGAGTCATATTCTGGAAAATTTCGATCTGATAACGGCTGTTCTCACAGTTTGAACGGGCATCTCTGACCTCGGCAGCGATTTCAAGAAATTTGGCATTCAAGCCCCAGAGGGCGACCTTTTCCAGAACTTCCTGACGGCGAACTTCGTTGAAAGTTGCAAGGCCGCGAAAAAGGTTCCAGCTCCCTTCTACTCCGTAAACATAGGAGCCTTGCAGGGCTCGGGAATTGGAATAAAGGTAGCCGCCGTAAACGGCTTTATAGCTCTCAAGAGATAACGCCGATGAAAAACGAATTTCCGGAAAAAATCCGGCATAGGCTTTCTGCTTGTTGCGGAACGAAATTTCCAAAGCGATTTTTTCAGCTTTGAGATCCGGACGGTTGAGGATGGCAAGTTCAAGATAAAACTCCTCCTCATAAACAGGGGGCAGATCGTCAACAGGAACTTTCTGAAGAACAACGCCCTCCGGCAGTTTCCGTATATCCCATCCCAGCAGGGCGGCCAGCGCGTGAAATGCCACCTGACGGCGGTAGCGGGCATTGCTGATGCTGCTTCGGGCACGGGCGGCAAGGATTTGAAAATTGAGCACAGAATCCTTGGAGATATGACCATTTTGAAACTGGGTCTCCGCCTGTTTGAGGGCCGCGTTCTGAAAAGCAAGATCCTCAGCGTAAATGAGCATCTCTTCACCGGCAAGATACATATCATAATAGGCAAAAGCAACAGCCCTTTCCAACAGACGTTTGACATTTTTTCCGGCAGCGGCACTTTTATTGTATTCCTCTCTTGCAATAATGACTTCAAGCTCCCGGGCAAAGCCGTCAAAAAGCAGCCAGCTTGCCTGCAAAGTCCCGGTGGAAACAAGATGATCATTTTTTTTCATCACGCCGACAGGAGGATGTTTCAAATCCCACCCCCGGGAAAGTGTGTGCTCCAAAGCGTAATGAGCGTTGATCTCAGGAGCGTAGGCCCCCAGAGATCTGAAATATCCGAACTTTGCCGCCTGTACGGCTTGAGCCGCGGCCAGATTGGTGGGATTATTTGCCAGAGCGATTTCCACCGCTTTGGGCAAAGTCAGCATCTTCCCGGCAGCGTTTTCAGGTATGATCACAGGGGAGGGGAAGTAACGCTTGAAATCCTCATAGCTCTCAAAAGGTCCGGGACTTTTCATACACCCGGTGAAAAACAGGCTCAGGCAGAAGAGCAAACAGTATTTTTTTACTGCCGGAAAAAGTTTCACTTCCACAGAAAAAGCTCCCAGAAAAATTGCCGGAAAGGCCGGGCGGGGATTTCCAGTTCCACATAGGCACTGGCTCCGAAGTGCAAATACAACTGCTCGTCCGGGTCAAGGATCCGGATCTGTACCGGATACCTTTGGGGCAGCAAAAACCATTCGTTTTCCTTTTTTACCTCGGCAACTCCGGTATGGGGGGCCGTCAGCCGCCGTTCCGCCCCCCAGTTGGTGCCGCAGACTTCTCCGTGGTATTCCCGTCCCGGATACTGACGCAACCAGATGCGGGCACGGGTCCCGGAGGTTATGGCTGAAAGTTCACTTTCTTTGAAATTTGCCTGAACATACCACTTTGATGAGTCGATAAAGGCAAAAAGAAGATCGCCGGGCTTGTAATATCCTCCCGGGGAAACAGTCATATTGACCACATAGCCGTCACTCAAAGCGGTGACGGATGTTTGCTTGCACCATATTTTTTCAAGGTTCAATGCGGCGGTCGTTTTTTTGATCTTGGCCTGCAGTGCAGTGCAATCATATTTCAGGGAGCGGACATTGTGTTCAGCTGCGGCCAGAGCGGCAAGGGCGACTTGGAGATTCCGTCTCTGATCCACGAGGTAGTCTTCGGAGACAGCGTCGGTTTTGAACATTTTTTCCGCTCTTGAATAAAGATATCGGAATTTTTCCACATCAGCCCGGTGACTTTTGATCTCTTCCTGAGCCCGTTTCCACCTTGCTTCACAGCTTTTCAACTGCTGGGAGAGGTACTCTTTTTCGTGTTCCAGCTCTTCTGCCTTGAGCAAATAAGGGGGGGCGAAAACTGAAAAAAGAGGCGTCCCTTTTTTGACAAACTGATTGTTTTCGACAAAAATTTCCGTAATGTACCCGGCAGTCCAGGGGGATACCGGGCGGGTGTTGGCAAAAACAAAGGCATCGGCAGTAAAGGGCTTTATATGCCAGAAGAGCCAATATCCGGCGCAAAAGAGCAAAAAAACTGTAAGAGTTACAGCCGGAAGAAATTTTCTGATGCTGTTCATACTGATTTTTCCTTTTTGCCGCCTGCCCATTGACTCCACAGTACTTCAGGCAGGGCTCCCAAAAGAGTGGAAACAGAACGGGAAAAGAAACTTTCCCAAAAGTTGTAGCGGTTTCCGGTTCCTGCCGCCCAGTCAGAAAAGAGTGTCAGGGCCGCCATAAAGATAATGGAAAAAACAAAAAAGTTGTTGTAATTGTACAAAAACCAGAATCCGGCGGCACCGATAAAAGGAAGAACGTAAATAAAGCGATAATCCATTCTGCCGAAAGTCCCAAGCAGGAGCCCCCCGATGATAATTCCCAGAGGAACCCCCGCAATACGCTGAAAAGCAGTTATTTTTTCCGAAGTTCCCGGGCGGCAGTTCATATTGATAAAAAGGAGAGTCAGCATAATCCACGGACCCTGCTGCAGTCTCAAAAGCCTGAAAAGCAGGAATCCGGTGCTCAGTTCCAATGCAAGTATCAGAGCTTCACCCGGTGAAAAGGAAGCAACTTGAGGGGGACGCGTCAAAGAGGGGCAACTTGCATTGTCAAAAGTTGTAACTGCCATAATGACAAGAAAGCCCGCCCAGATGTCAATACTTCTGCTGATGCCAGGCAGAAAGCCTGGGGGGGCAAAAAGAGAAAGATATCCGGTGATCATCACAATACACGCCGCCCGGTGATCAGAGAAGAACAGAAAGGTGTAATAAGCAAATATGCCGGAAAGAATAAGCTGCCAGAAAAGGAGTTCCGCGGAAATAGCGATCAGGAACTGAGCCGTTGAGGCGAAAAGAGCCATTGTAAAGGCCTTTTTGAGCCGGGCATTGAACGAAGGAATTTCCATCAGCAGTGCAGATGAAAGAAATGTGAAGCAGACCATCAGAAAATTTGCCTGCGGTATGCGGAAAAATCCCCAGAGTGCTCCCATCAGCAGCATAGATGAAAGCAGGATCATTGTGCGGTTGAACGGCTGAAGTGAAAACATAACAACTACCCTCCTGTTTTACATTATATATGGTAATTTGCCGTTTTTTCAATAAAAATTTTTCAAAAAATCATTTTTTTCTCTCTTCCCCCCTTGGGGAAGCGGGGATTGCCCCTTGCTGGAAAAATTTTACAGGATATTACTTTTTTTCTTGACTTTGGGTATATGTTCAGCAACAGCATCCTCAGCATTATTTTTTTCCCTGGCTGCTGTCACAGTTATCGGCAAAGCCGTGGGCGCAGGGGAGAAAGTGCAAAACTGAAAAAGGTTTTCCGGCTTCGTAATACTCCGCCGTGACAAGTCGGGGGGAGACAGGTCGCTGTTTGTGCTTGCGGCAGCCTGACATTACAACAAAGCTGATTTCAATTTGGAAATTTGACCGGGGGCATTATATTGTTATTGATGAAGAGGAACACGGATTTTAATTTCCTGCCGGAATTTTTCTGTTGATGAAGCAGGGAGCAGAATTTTTTTCTGCCCCGGGGCAGAGAACGGCGGAGAAGAGTCTGTGGCATAAGGAAGGAGAGTTCAGATTATGAAAATGACACTCGCTGATTGGCCGGTTTTGATCGTTTCCGGGGAGTTTGCTGCAAACAACAATGAGGGCCACCGGTTGCGGGAGCTTCTGGAGGAGCTTCAAACAACTTCAGAATGTACCGTGATCACTGCAAACAGTTATGAAGATGCTTTGGAAATCTTCAGTTGCCGATCCGATATCGGATGCGTGGTTATCGATTGGGATCTGGAGTTTGAACAGAACAACGAAAATATGGCCCCCAAAACACTTCTTGACCGGATACGGAACAGAAATTCAAAGATTCCCGTCATATTGCTGACCGACCATCTGGAAACAAAGAATTTATCCCGGAACGTTCTGGCAAAAATCAATGACTGTCTGTGGAAAACCGCCGACACTATCGAATTTATCGCCGGACGCATTGCCAACTGGGTCAGGAACTATTCAGAAAAAGTGATGCCCGAGTTTTTCGGGAAACTCGTTGAGTATTCCGAGTGTTACAAGTACGCCTGGCACACTCCGGGACACTTGGGAGGGCAGGGCTTTCTCCGGGCTCCGGCAGGTGTGGCGATGTTCAAGTTCTACGGCGAAAACACTTTCCGCAGCGACCTTTCCATTTCGGTTCCCGAGCTGGGGTCTCTTCTGGATCACGAAGGTGCCGCAGGTGATGCCGAAGTCAACTCAGCAAAGGTTTTCGGAGCCGACCAAACCTATTATGTACTTAACGGCACCAGCACTGTCAATCAGATCATCTGGCGCAGTCAGGTTTTGCCGGGAGATATCGCTCTGGTGGACCGTAACTGCCACAAGTCCCTTAACTACGCTATGATCATTACGGGGGCAACTCCCGTTTATATGATTCCCCGGCGCAACGCCCGGGGGATTATGGGCCCCGTCAGGCTTTCTGAATTTTCAAAGGAATCCATCCGCAAACGCATTGCTGCCCATCCGCTTTTGGGCAGGGAAAAAGCCGATACCGCAGTGAGGATGAGTGCCCTTACCAACTCAACCTATGACGGCATTTGCTACAATACAGAAGAAATTCTCTCCCAAAGCGGCTGCAGCGTGATTGAAAATTTCCACTTTGATGAAGCCTGGTACGCTTACGCCCACTTTCATCCTATGTACGCAGGACTTCACGGTATGGCGGTGAAAAAGAGCTGCCGACCTCTCTTTTGTTCCCAGTCTACCCATAAACTGCTGACTGCGTTTTCTCAGGCTTCTATGCTCCACATCCGCAACGGTGTTGAAAAGTCCGTTGATCCGGTACTTTTCAACGAAGCCTATATGATGCACAGCTCCACGTCCCCCCAGTACAGTATGATCGCCTCTCTGGATGTGGCAACGAAAATGATGGAGGACAACGGAAAAACGATCCTTGGGGACATTATTCTTGAAGCGGTTCAGCTGCGGAAGAAAATGGCTGATCTGGAACGTGAGTTCCACCGGCAGAATGAATGGTTCTTTTCTATGTGGCAGCCGCCGACAGTGAAATACAAAGGCGATACCGTGGAGTTTGCCGACTGTCCTGCAGAGTTTCTGGCGGAAAATCAATCACCGTGGTTGCTTGACCCTGATGAAAAGTGGCACGGCTTTGAGGATATGGAAAAAAATTATGCAATGCTTGACCCTGTGAAGCTTACCATCCTGACCCCCGGTATGGATGAAAAGGGAGAGTTGAGCGACCACGACGGGATCCCCGCCGCTGTGGTGAGCCGTTTCCTTATCAAGCACAACATTGTGTGCGAAAAGTGCGATTACTATTCATTTCTGCTGTTGAACTCCCTGGGGACCAGCCGGGCGAAACAGGGCTCACTTCTGGCGGCCCTTTTTGAGTTCAAAAAACTTTACGATCAGGAAACGCCCCTTGAAGCGGTTTTGCCGGAACTGGTAAAGGAGTACCCTGAACGCTACAAGAAAGAAACACTTAAATCCCACTGCGCAGCTATGCACAATACCCTTAAAGAGTTGAAAGTCCTGGAATTGATGCACCGGGCATTTGAAACAATTCCCGTCCCTGCTATGCTGCCTGCCGAAGCCGCCGCCGCAGTGGTGCGGGGGAATGTGGAAATGGTGGATGTGAAAGAACTGCACAACCGCATAGCGGCGGTAATGCTGGTCCCTTATCCTCCGGGTATCCCCTTGATGATGGGGGGCGAAACCACTCGCGGTGCAGGAGAGTCTATTGCCCAATACCTGCTTGCGTTGGAAGAGTTTGAAAACCGTTTCCCCGGCTACGCAGGAGATATTCACGGCATTACCCGGGAAAAACGGGGCACCCGGCAGGTTTTACGAACTTTGTGCATTAAAGAGTGAAGGGGGCAGGATTGGCTATGAAAAAGAGTTTTATGAGCGTGAGTACTATGTCGCTGCTCACGGTGGCGGCGGTGCTCTCATTGCGGAATCTGCCTTCTGAAGCCGAATACGGCTACAGTGTGATTTTTTACATCACTATGGCAGCGGTGTGCTTTTTTGTGCCTTCGGCACTGGTTTCGGCGGAACTTGCGTCCAGCTGGCCAGAGGACGGCGGTGTCTATCTCTGGGTGAAAGAGGCTTTTGGACCCAAATGGGGATTTGTGGCTGTTTTTATGCAATGGGTCGAAAATTTGCCCTGGTTCCCTGCTGTGCTTACCTTTGTGGCTTCATCTGCGGCCTATGTATTCAATCCTGAATGGGCTCAAAACCGCTGGTTTGTGCTGATTACCATCTGGGTAATGCTGTGGCTGGCGACTTTTTTGAACTTCAAAGGTATGCGTTTGTCGGCGTGGTTGAGCAGTTCGGGTGCACTGGCGGGGACACTGATTCCCGGAGCTGCCATCATACTTCTGGCGGCAGGATATGTCATTGCCGGAAAGACTCCGCAAATCACTTTCAGCGCCGGATCTCTCATTCCTGAACTCGGAAACTGGAATCAGCTTATGCTTCTTTCGGGAATGATGGTAGCTCTGGCTGGGATGGAAATGTCTGCCATTCACGTAACGGAAATGAAAAATCCCGGTCAGGATTTTCCCCGGGCGATTTTCAGAGCGTGTTTTCTTGTGATTTTGTTAAGCGTGCTGGGAGCACTTGCCATAGCCCTTGTGATACCGCCTGCGGAAATCAGTCTTGCTGCCGGAGCAGATCAGGCATTTGCGGCTATGTTCAGGATTTTTCACATACCGTGGATGACGCCGATTATGTGTTTGCTGCTTTCCTACGGGGCATTGACAATGGTGGTGACCTGGGTGCTTGGGCCTTCCAAGGGAGTGCTTGAAGTTGCGAAAGAGGGTTTTCTGCCCCGTTGCTGGCAGCATCGCAACAAGGAGGGGATGCCCACAGTAATATTGATCATTCAGGCGGTGATTTCGTCGCTTCTTGCGTTGGTGGTACTTTTTATGCCCACCATCAGCGGAGCTTTCTGGCTGATGTCAGCTTTGACGGCACAGCTTTATATGGTGATGTATTTGCTGATGTTTGCGGCTGCGATCAAGTTGCGTTACAGCAAGCCTGAAATCCCCCGCAAATACCAGGTTCCCGGGGGAAAACCGGGGATGTGGATTGTTTCCGGGATTGCCTTTCTGACCTCGCTTTTTGCCATTATCACAGGCTTCATCCCCACTCCTGCAGTCCGGGCCAAAGGTGCACTCCACATTGTCGCCTACATTGCCTTTCTCCTCATCGGGACGGTGATCTTCATTCTGATCCCTCTCTGGTTCTATAAGCGCAGCCAAAAAACGCCACCTGAACCCTGAATCTTCTCCGGCACATCGGGACTTCGCCTCCCGATGTGCTTTTTTCGAAGTTTCGCCTCAAATTTTTGCCCGGATATGGTGAAACTCATCTGGTAAAAACATCGTCCTGCTCAAAGAACTATAAACTGCTTATTTATTTCCGGAATTTTTCAGAGAAATGATTTGTTGCATCTGCTGCTGCAATCAAAAATATTTCATTTATTCTCTTCTGGGTTTTTATACTTTGAGCTGCATCGGATTTATTGTAAATCCTGAAGTTGGATACTGAATTTTCTCTTGCTCTGTGAATACGAACTTTTACATTCGATTCTGATGCACCGGTTATCCAGGCTGTCTCCTTAATGCTCTGTCCTGCAATTTGAAAACAAGTGTTTTAAGTATTCGTCATCCGCCTTTTGAATTTTCTGTTATAAGAGTTCTTCATAAAGCGGTCTTTTTTACTTTTTTTAATACAGCATTGTTTTACACCTTTTCAAGTTGTCCTTTTTGAGTGAGAGAACCGCAGTCTGGCTTGTACTTCTGTCTGAATTTTCCCGGAGTCATACCGAAACGGCGGGAAAATTGTTTTATAAGATAGTTTGAGTCACAAAATCCACATTCAAAAGCGATATCCGAAAGAGAATGAGTGCTGCTGCGGAGCAGATCTGCGGCATATTCCAGCTGTTTGAAGCGGCAGTAATCCCCCGGAGTCATACCGGTAAGTTCGTGAAAACGGCGGTAAAGTGAACGTTTGCTCAAGTGGGAAACACGGGCCAGCAGGGGAACTGACAGGGGATCCCTGAAATGCATATTTAAATAGGTGACAGCAGCCATAGCGGGATTGATTTTATGGTCTTTGTACTCACTTTTTCCGGCCCGTCCCAGCAGAGAGAGAATATCCATAAAAATAATAAAGGCACGCAAGTTTCTTCCCGGCAGATCCCCATTGAGCTCCTTTTCCAATTCTGTCATATTTTTTTCAATTCTGCAGATGTTTTTCTCATCCAAAGAAAGAAGGGGTTTTTCCGAAGAGAGCTTTGCCGCACATTTGGCTGAAATCAGAGAGGGGAAGATGGTCATTTCAGCTCCGTCCAACAGCGGCAGGGGAAGACGGTCAGCCTTGTAAAGCAGATTGACCAGGGCAAGGCTTTTACAGTTTTCATATCCGTGGACACGCCCCGGAGGCAGCAGCAGTATGTCGCCCCGGTGCAGCACACAGGATTTACCTTCTGCCCAGTGAATCACATTTTCACTTTTTTGTACCAGAACGATTTCGGAAAAATGGTGATTGTGAAAATTGAGTTCACGATGATGTCCGGCCTTGATGCGTCGCATTCCGATAGTAAACTGCTGCCAATGGGGCAAGCTGCCTTCATCCATATAATCCATAGAAGAGCCTCTTTTTTAATTAGCTCTGTTCCCTGATAAAGGTTGGTAAAAGAAGTGAAAGGAGTTGGGGCGGGAGGCAAGACCTTTTGAGTTTTCTTACCTACCCATATTAGGGAACAGAGCGTTTTTGATTTGGCACTAATATACTATGCTTTGGCACAAAAATCAAGGTTTTAAGACAATAAAGTAAGTATATTTATCACAGATTGTTGCTAAATATCAACAGAGGAGTTTATCTTATGAGAACGGAAAACAAAATTTGTCGCTATGGTGCTTTTCCCTTTCTGCTGAACAGAGGAACCGGTTTCCCGATGAATCCGGAACACAGTATCGGTATGCCGCAGAGAAATTGTTTTACATTGATCGGGTTATTGAAACCAACAGCACAACAGAACTGTTTTTCAAAAATAAAAAAATACACATCCTTACGCCCGGCAGGGCGCACTTCACGCATTTTTTGCGGAAGCAAAAAAAGCTCTTCACACCTTCACATCTTCACTCAATCAGCGTTCACGCTGATTGAACTTCTGGTAAGCAAAACTCGTCAAATATGTGTTTATGTTTTGCGAAAAATTGCCTCTTTCCTTAATATTTTTCATTGCAATTCTGCCAAACGCGGGATTGTCGGTTTTGCAAATGCAAAAACGGCAATCCACCAAAAGTTTTTGGCAAGGATGGATGGGGTGCGGGGAGGGAGGGGGGAACCCTTTTTCAAAAAGGGGTCCTTTCCTTTCCCGTACTCCTTTCACCTTGATAGAACTTCTGGTTGTTATTGCCATTATAGCTATTCTTGCTGCTATGCTGCTGCCCGCCTTGCAGCAGGCCCGGGAGCGTGCTTATACCATCAGTTGTTCTTCGCAGCTGAAAGAGCTGGGAACTGCAGCAACATTATATGCGGATAACAACGCTGAATATTTCCCAACTTCTATGGGGCCTTCGCCGGATCTTAAAAGTACTTCCGATGTGGGGTGGGCGTTCCGGCTCATTGCCGGAAGATATCTTCCCCAGAAAATGTTTGTCTGTCCTTCATTTTCCGCTCGGACAACCCGGAAAGACCGTATTGCCTGGATACAGGAAAAGAGTATTGAGGAGTTTGCTTCAGATTTCAACAATTTTAAATATATCGGTTACGGTATGAATTACAAGGTCGCTCCCTTCATACCTAATTCGGATCTGGATCCTGTTACCAAACGCAACCGTATCAAAGGATCAACATTTTTCTTTATGGATATGTATTCCACCTATGAATTGAATCTGGGTAAAAATTACGGGTTTCACTACTCTTTGGGACGACTTCCGAGCGATTATGCTTCAGGTCATTACGGAGTGCCTTCCGGTGTCCATATGGGAAAAATTACCAATACCTCGTGGGTAGATGGTCACGTGGAACAAATCAAAACTGCCCGGGATTACCGGGAGGCATATAACGTAGGTCCTTTCAGCGTAGCTGCCCATTGGCGGACAAGTAAATAAGGAGAATAAAATGAAGAAAATTTTTGTGTTTTCTGCACTGTTTTTCTTTTTTCTTCTTACAGGAAGTGAATGGAAAGCTCCGACTGAGGCCCCGGTCCCTGAAAGCAAGGTATTCCCTTATCCTCTTTCGGAGGCACGCTGGATCTGGTTTGACAGTAAAGAGATCAAACCGGCCACTTATGCCTATTACCGCTTTACGCTGGATCTTGATGAAGATGTTCGTGAAGCTTATGCTTTCATCCTTATGGATGATGCCGGGCATATGTGGGTCAATGGAGCTGCTCCCAAGTACTCATATCCTGCTCAGCCTGTTCATTTGCAGTTAAAAATCCCCCGTTATGATTTCGGCAAATTGCTTAAAAAAGGAAAAAACGTTCTTGCCTTCCGGGTTTTCAACAACCTGCTGACAGGAGGCCTTTTTATGCGGGGAGAGATCACTCTGGCAAGCGGTAAAAAGATAACGTTGATTTCTGACCGGAATATCAAAGCTGCTCCCGCAGCTCCGGAAAACTGGAAATCCATCTCTTTTAATGATAGTACCTGGAAAAATGCCTGGGAATTCGGGGACGCTTTGACCTCGCCGTGGGCTACTGCCAGTCACATTCTTGAGTTCGGTCTTTCGCAAAAAGAAAAGGCTCTTTACAATGAGTGTTTGCACAAAGCCCTGAATATGCCTGCAAAAATCGCTTCGGAACCTTTGCGGAAGGTGAGTGTCGATTATTCCCGCCGCGTTCCCGGGATCAAGGTGGGTAATGAGACGATCCCTCCTATGTTTCATCGGGCCGGAGACAGCTTCGAACCCGGGACGGCTGATATGATCGTCAAATATTCCCGTATAGGGGTCCGCTGGTGTGAGGTTCGGGTGCTTGATTATGAGGCCATCCGCTCCAATGGGTATGATTTTTCAAAGGTCGACACGCTGATCCGCCGGGCGTTGACCCTTGCTCCTGACACTTTCATCTGCCTTGGATTACGTTTCTCGCACCGCAATTATACCTGGATCAAAAACAACCCCGGGGAACTCGTACAGTATCCTACCGGCCCTGCTGATCAGAACAATGACACGCTCCGCCGTAAAGCTCCTTCTATGGCTTCAATGAAATACCGGAATGAATTGGTTCGTTTTATTCAGGCTTTTTTTGCTTATGCCCGCAAGCAGCCCTGGTACAAACGGGTGATCGGATGCCGGGTTTCCAACGGTTGTTTTCTGGAGTGGCACTATTATGGTATGAGACGGGATATGCCCGATGTAAGCCTGCCTATGACATTGAATTTCCGCCGGTTTCTGACTGAGCATTACAAGAGTGACAGCGCTTTGCAGAAAGCGTGGCAGGATAAAAATGTGACCTTGAAAACGGCAACTGTCCCCGGCGTTGCTGAACGTTATGGAAGAGGAAATTTTTTGCGTGATCCCAGCACCCGGGAACGCAAGGTTATGGACTACTACATCTGTTTGCAGCATACAGTGGCAGATACACTTCTTACCCTTGCACAAGCTGTTAAAAAGGAGGCTCCCCACATACTGACCGGTGCCTACTACGGTTACGCCGTTCAGATGAACTTTCCGGCTGAGGGGCAGACTATCCTGCTGGATAAAGTCCTCAGCTCCCCTTATATCGACTTTCTCAGTGCTCCCATTTGTTATGACAGTGCCCGTTCTCCTTCGGGAGACGGTCTGAAACGGACGATCCCCGCTGTATTCGCCCGTCACAAAAAGCTGCACGTGGTGGAACAGGATACCCGTACCCACATAACCTATCCGGCCCACTACACTGCTGCACAGTCGGCGGAACTCTTTGCCCGTGACACAGCTTCAGCCTGGCTTGACGGATGCGGCACTCAGCTCCTTTCCATCCACGGACGGGGAAAACATTGGATGAACTCCCCCGAGATCATCAGTGCTTTGCGGAATGGATTGCTTTTGTGGAAAAAACTTTATGAACAGCCTGCAAAAAGGGTAAACAACCAGGTGGCTGTCGTTCTCAACACCCCTGAGATGTATCTTCACGGATTTCCGGTGGTGGAAAAACAATCCCTTCCCATCACGCTGCTTATAACTGAAGCTCTCCATTCTCTTCACCGATCAGGACATTCCTTTGATCTTCTGGATCTCCGGGGATTCCTTGAATCAAAGAAGCAGTACAAGGCCGTTGTCTTTCTCAATATGTTTACTGTTGACGAAAAAGTATGTCTTGCATTGCAAAAAAAGCTCCATCGTAAAGGGGTGACTGCCATTTGGCAATATGCTCCGGGACTGGTCACTGACAAGAAGTGGTCTGTTGAAAACAGTTCTTCCCTTACAGGGATCCGTATGGCTCTGATCCCCGGGGGTGACTTGACCGTTCAAGGAGTTCCTATGAAGAAAAAACTTGCACTTTCTCCCCGTATGGCAGTGACAGATCCTCTGGCAGAGCAAAAAAAGGTGTATGCCGCAACACCCGAATATGTGGGAATGGGACGGAAAACTCTGCCTTCAGGAGCAGTCGCTGTATTCTGCGGTTCCCCCATTACCGATCCCGCTGTTTGGCACACTCTGTTGAACGATGCCGGAGCAGTTCCCTTTACAGCTCCCGGCAAAGTAACCATCGGATTCGGCAACAGCTTGCTGATTCCTTTCTGGAAAAAAAACTCAGCAAAGATAACTCTTCCCTCTCCAGCCGGAAAGGTGACGGAGTTGATCTCAAATACCGGGCGTACTGCCGGAGCAAAAAATATTGAACTCCGGAGCAGCGGGCCTGCGGTCTATCTTGTTGAATGGTGAAAAATCAAAGATGAAACAGAATAGCTTTTTTTATGACTTCGGCAAGGCGGCTTTTGGCACTTGCAAACTGGAACTTGAATCTGAAACATCTGTGGAAATCGAAGCAGTTATCGGTGAATGTCTTAGAAATGGAAAAATCGACCGGGAGCCGGGTGGTTGGCGTTATGTCAATGTCCGGCGTATCCCCCTCTCACCGGGACGGAGGGAGTATGTCTTTCCCCTTGAATTACGCCCTCCAACCCACAATGGGGGCGTTGTTTCTCCCTTGCAAGGACAGGAGATTGCCCCATTCCGTTATGTTGAGATCAATGGACCGTGCAAAGTTTATGCTTGTGTGCGGCACGAGGTGTTCCCGGCTGAGTTCCGGGATGAGGATAGTTATTTTGTCTCTTCAGATGAAAAACTCAATTCGGTGTGGGAGTTTTGCAAATATTCTCTCAAAGCCACTGCCGCATTTGGAATTTTTATCGACGGTGAAAGAGAACGTCTGCCTTATGAGGGGGATACTTATATCAACCAGTTGGGGTGGTTCTGCTGCTGTGCAGATCCCCGGATCCCCCGGGTAACTATCGAACATCTGCTGAAAAATCCCACCTGGCCTTCAGAGTGGCAGCTGCTGATGCCTGTTATTGCCAGGGATTATCTGCTCTATTCAGGAGATGACGCATCTGTCAAGAGATGGATTCCGGCTCTTGAAGAGCGGCTTCTGAACTCAAGGGTCGGAGAGGACGGCCTTTTTTACGGTGATGAACGGAACCCTAAAGATATTGTTGACTGGCCCATAAGTGAAAGAGACGGCTATGAGTTCGGCAAGACCAATCTGGTTCCCAACTGTTACCGTTACGAAGTCGGAGGCCAAGCGGTCTTAGGAAGACAAGT
>JAZUPO010000266.1:0-4490 GCA_045605205.1 Victivallaceae bacterium | reverse complement strand
GCCGATAGCACGCAGGAATGTGGTAATGGGGAATTTCCGGCGGCGGCGGCGGCGGTCGAGGTAGATCTGGATCTGATCGTTGATATCAAACTGCACATCGATCCAGGAACCGCGATCGGGAATGACACGATAGCTGTAGAGGACGCGTCCGGAGGTGTGGCGGGTCTTTTCAAAACAGATACCGGGGCTGCGGTGCAGTTGGCTGATGATGACACGTTCAGCACCATTGATGATGAAGGTACCGCGATCGGTCATAATGGGAATATCCCCCATCAGAACCCGTTCCGGAATTTCACGATCGGGCAGTTTCAGCAGAAAATTGACATAAAGGGGAGCATCATAGATCTTGCCGTCTTTGATGCAGTCAATAACATCGGATTTATGAGGGGGGCAGTCACCGATTTCGTAGGAGACAAACTCCAGTCTCATTTTTTTGTCAAAACTCTCAATGGGGAAGATCTCTTCAAAGACCTCCTGCAATCCCTGTTTTTTACGCTGCTCAGGGGGAACGTCGCGCTGGAGAAAATTCTCATAAGAATCGACTTGAAGCCCGATCAGATCCGGGATCTCAAGCACATCGCGCAATTTGCCAAAGTTTCTGCGGTCAGACATTGTTGTCCTCCATAGTGAATATTGAAAAAATATTTTAAAAATTTTTCAGAAAAACAATCAAAATTCTTGCTTTACAGCTGAAAAATGAATACCCTAAACACAAAGAAACCGATCTTCGTTCCTCTTCACTACATTCAACAGGGTACGAACATCGGGAAATCAGGGAAATAATCCGGGAAAAAACCATACCGGAAAATTCCTGCTATTTTCTGGAGAAAGCCGCCGGCAAAAAACCACACCGGCAACTGAAAATCTCTTTTGTCAAGAGACGACCAATCCGGCGCAGCCCCAAAAGGCTGCTCCGGACCGGTAAAACGGGGTAACCCCCGCAGCGAAATTACTTGATTTCGATCTTGGCGCCAGCACCTTCGAGCTGAGCTTTGATCTTTTCGGCTTCGTCTTTGGCGATGCCTTCTTTGAGAGCCTTGGGAGCACCTTCGACGATGGCCTTGGCTTCGATCAGTCCGAGACCGGTGATACCGCGGACTTCCTTGATGACAGCGACTTTCTTGGCGGCGTCGAAACCGGCAAGGATCACGTCAAATTCGGTTTTTTCCTCAGCGGGAGCAGCGGCAGCGGCGCCGGCAGCGGGAGCAGCAGCAACGGCAACAGGAGCAGCAGCACTGACACCCAGACGCTCTTCAAGAGTCTTGACCAGCTTGGAAAGCTCCAGAACGGTCATATTTTCGATATAGGAGACGAACTCTTCCATTTTGTTCTCTTCTGACATTGTAAATGCCTCCAGTTATTTTAGTTTTGTTCGAGTTTTTCTTTATAAGCGTTGAGCACGTTCAAGATGCTCGCTGCCTTGGCGTTGAGAACGCTGACCAGATTGCGTGAGGGAGCCTGGAGCACACCGAGCAGCATAGCCCGGAGGACATCCTTGGAGGGCAGTTCAGCGATTTCGCTGACTGCGGCAGCATCCAACACCGCACCTTCAATGAATGCACTTTTAGCCTTGATTTTATCGCACTTCTTGCCGAATTCAAGAATCATCTTGGCAACAGCACCGCAGTCACCCTTACCATACACCATAGCGGTGTCACCGGTCAGGCTGGCCTTTTCAATATCAGTGATGTTGAGGGCTTCTGCAGCTTTGAGAATAAGGGTATTCTTCAAAACGTGGCAGGCACCGCCCATTTCGGCGAGCTGATTGCGGAATTCAGAGAAATCTTTGACCTGAATACCGGCATAGTTGATAAAAAAGACGTAATCGGCGTCGGCAATCATGCCGCTGATCTGTTTGACCAGAAAGATTTGTTCGTTTCTCATTTCGCCGCCTTCACCAGTTCTTTGAGGTTGATCTTCAAACCGGGAGTCATAGTAGCCGAAAGGGTGCAGCTCACGAGATAAGTACCTTTGGCAGTTGCGGGCTTGGCTTTGACCAGAGCTGCAACGATGGCTTCAAAGTTTTCTTTGAGAGCATCGGCCTCAAAGGAAAGCTTGCCGAAAGGAACGTGAACGCAAGCACCGCGGTCAGCACGGAACTCTGCACGACCGGCTTTTGCCTCGGCCACAGCAGCACCGACTGCTTCGGTAACAGTTCCGGTCTTGGGGTTGGGCATCAGACCGCGGGGACCGAGCTGGCGTCCCAGGGGACGGACCATCTTCATAGCGTCCGGAGTAGCGATCAAGATGTCAAAATCCTGAAAACCGTCTTTGATTTGCTGAACCAGGTCTTCGTAACCGACGACGTCAGCACCGGCTTCCTTTGCCTCGGCAGCTTTGTCTGCATCAGCGACAACAGCCACTCTGACAGTTTTGCCGGTTCCGCGCGGAAGCGGAACTGCGCCGCGGACCGTCTGATCCGACTTACGCGGATCAACGCCGAGTTTGAATGCAACTTCGACCGTCTGATCGAACTTGACACCCGGCAGTTTTTTGAGAGCTTCAATGGCTTCGTCAACGCCGAAACGACGCTGCATATCGCCACCGAGAGCCTCGACCTGCTGTTTGTAAAGCTTGCTCTTATGCATCGACCACCTCGATTCCCATACTGCGAGCGGTTCCTTCAATGATCCGCATAGCAGCTTCCTCACTGCGGGCGTTGATGTCTTTCCGTTTGATCTGAACGATTTCACGGATCTGCGCTTTGGTAATCTTACCAGCCTTTTCGCTGCCGGGTTTCTTGGCCGCGGAAGCGACACCAGCTGCCTTCTTAATAAGGACAGCAGCCGGGGGGGACTTGCAGATGAACGTGAAAGACCGGTCCTGGTAGACCGTGATCACAACGGGAATAATCGTTCCGCTCTGAGCCTGAGTGGCGGCATTGAACTGCTTACAGAACTCCATAATGTTGCAACCTGCGGAGCCGAGGGCCGGACCAATCGGAGGGGCCGGGTTTGCGGCGCCCGCCGGAATCTGCAACCGGATCAGGCCTGTAACCTTCTTTGCCATAAAATTATTCCTTCTTTTGACTTCGATGTGGTCCGAACTGGCAGGTATCCCGCCACAATGAAGCCGCCATTAACTGGTATAGTACCGAACAGTCCACCGGAACAGACGAAAGTTCCGGGAGGGAGGTCGTTAAACCACGTGTTCGACCTGCCAAAACTCAAATTCAATAGGTGTAAGACGCCCGAAAGTATCGACTTCGAGCATCAGTTTGCCTCTTTCAGGATCAACACTGATGACTTTGCCTTCAACACATTTGAAAGCACCGTCTTTGATGCTGACCACGTCGCCAACCTTGAACTGTCCCTTGGCCCGGGGGGCTTCCGGGGGCCGGAGCACGTGCACCACCTCTTCAGGAGGAAGCGGTTTGGGTTTGTTGGCATTGCCGAGAAAACCCATCACGCCCTGAATGGAGCGGACAAAGTACCAGGCATTCTGGTTGACAAGACCTTCCTCGTCGTAAAGATCCATACGAACAAGGATATAACCGGGGAAAAACTTGCGGGTGGTAACCTTTTTGACACCCATACGGATATCTTCAACCTTTTCCTCGGGGATGTATGCTTCATAAACACCCACCTGATCATCAAGTTTGATCTGGCGGTTGATGGAATCTCTCACCTTCTTTTCGTGACCGGAAAGAGTATGAACAACAAACCACTGTCCGCGGGTATCTTCCGCAACAGAAGGCTGAGTTTCCTCTGCAGAAACATCTGAGATAATCTCTTTTTCGTTATCCATTTAATTTGAGATCCCTGTTTTTAGAGTTTTCCGACAGTCACAAGAGTGATGAGAACCCTTGCCACTTCGTCCACGCCAGCGACGAAACACGCAAGGATCAATGTGGCAACGACCACAAGCACCGTGGATTCCATCAACTGGCGGCGATCCGGCCAGTTGCAGCGGCGCATTTCTGCTGAAGTATCAGCAATAAACTGCCGAATCCGGCCCATAATTGATTTTTTACTCTTATTTTCCATGACGGTGTCGGTAATTTCTTTATATAAAAATGGCAGGGAAGGAGAGGCTCGAACTCACGACCTGCGGTTTTGGAGACCGCTGCTCTAGCCAACTGAGCTACTTCCCTGTTTATTTCAAGTTAAAAGACTTACTTAGTCTCCCGATGGAGCGTGTGCTTACGCTCAAATTTGCAAAACTTCATCTTTTCCAGACGACCGGGGGTATTGCGTTTTTCTTTGGTCGTCGTATAGTTGCGCCGTTTGCACTCGGTGCATTCCAGAATAACCAGTTCGCGCATTTTACGTTTCTTTCAAAGGTTGTTGTTGATATGATCCCGAACCGCTTGAAGCGGCCCGGGAAATTCCGCTTTTGAAACTCCTGCTGCACCTTAAAGATGCAGCAGAAAGTTCACAGCCGACAGAGTTGATTACTCAACGATCTCAGAAACACGACCGGAAGCAACGGTACGACCGCCTTCACGGATAGCGAAACGGAGACCTTTTTCCATAGCGATAGGAGCGATG
>JAZUPO010000265.1:0-10642 GCA_045605205.1 Victivallaceae bacterium | reverse complement strand
TTAACTTGTCTTCCTAAGACCGCTTGGCCTCCGACTTCGGCACCGCCCAGCTTGCGGACAACCTTTTCCTGATCGGCAAGGAAGAAAAGGGCATCGCCGGTTTCAACTTTGCCGGCAGCTTTGAGGCCGTCGATGGCTTCGCGGGAAAGGAACTTGACAATGGGGCTCTTTTCGCCGTCTTCCTGCCAGATGATATAGGCCATACCTTTAGCTCCGTTTTCCTGGGCGAACTTGATCATATCGTCAAAGAATTTTCGGGGCTTGTCGGCAACTTTGGGAGCCTTGATGGCGGTGACGATACCGCCATTGGCGACCACACCGGCAAAGGCTTTGAATTCGCTGTCCTTAAAGAATTCGGAAACATCCACCATTTCCAGCGGATTCCGCAAGTCGGGCTTGTCGCTGCCGTAGCGTTTGATCGCTTCGCGGAAAGGAATCCGGGGGAAGGGGGGCTTGGTGTAATCTTTTGTGCTGAATTTGGCAAAAACACTGTCAAAAAGACCTTCGAGGACTTCAAAGATGTCGTCCTGTTCCACAAAGCTCATTTCCACGTCCAGCTGATAGAATTCGCCGGGGCTGCGGTCAGCACGGGCATCTTCGTCGCGGAAGCAGGGAGCCACCTGGAAGTAACGGTCAAAACCGGAGACCATCAACAGCTGTTTGAACTGCTGGGGAGCCTGGGGCAGAGCGTAGAACTTGCCGGGATGCAGACGGGAGGGCACCAGATAGTCGCGGGCACCTTCGGGGCTGCTGGCGGTGAGAATGGGAGTCTGGAATTCGTGGAATCCCCTGGAGATCATATAACGGCGCATTTCTGAAATGACTTCAGAACGCAAAATGATGTTCTTGTGGAGTTTTTCGCGGCGCAGATCGAGAAAACGGTAACGCAGACGCATATTTTCAGGAGCACCGTCATCTTTGGCCACCAGGAAGGGGATCACTTCAGCCTCACCGAGAACTTCCATATCAGTAGCACTGATCTCAATTTCACCGGTGGCGAGTTTGGGGTTGACAGTTTCGGGGGTGCGGGCCAGCACTTCGCCGTCGAAACGGACGACTGTTTCCACACGCCACTTGTCAAGAGCCTGATAGAAAGACTGCTGGGGGTCGATGACCACCTGAGTCAGACCGTAATGGTCACGCAAGTCGATGAAAATAACGCCGCCGTGGTCGCGGACGCTGTGGATCCAACCGGAAATCCGGACATTTTTGCCCACATCGGATTTACGCAGTTCCCCGCAGGTATGGGTACGATACATAGTAAAAATTCCTCAGTTTATATATTGTTTCAAATGAAAACTCATCTGCCAAAAGATAATATAGCACCGTTTTGCTGATTTTTCCACTGAAAAGAGCCTCTGTTGTGCAATGTTTTACAGAAGTTCTTTCACAAAAGCGGGAACTTCGCTGTAAAGTTCCCAGACTTCTGAGGAACTGACGCTGCATCCCGGTTCCACCCGGTACAGGGGGGAGAGGGTTTCAACTTCAAGCATTCCGGGGGCGGTGTAGAACTCCCAGTTGCATCCCATATCAATGTAGTTCCCGCCGGGGATATGGGAAAAACGTTTTACCAGGCACCCCGCCGCGTTGAATGCCGCAGCGAAATCCCGCTTGTTCAGTACGCCGAATTTGGTTGGTTCCGTATTGGCACACTCCCGGAGCTGTATGCTCTTTTTGCCCCAGGTGTAACGGGGGTCGCTCATATCGGTGTATCCCCACAAGCTGACACTGCGTACGGGCAGCAGAGATTTGCCGGGACCGACACCGGGGGCAAGGTATTCTTCCTGGGGAACCACGACGGTGGTGCCGGGGGCCATAACAGAAAGTGCCCAGACGGCCAGATCTTTGGCCCAGGTGTCGCAGTTGACAATAGCGTGAGTCAGTTTGACTTTTCCGCCGTCGATGCTGATCTCGATCCGCTTGAAAATGCGGTTTTCAGGTTCTTCCTGAGTTTCAAGAACGACAGAGCCCTCTTTTTCGTACCACTTGACCTCTCTGTTATCGGGGACCTTGGTCTTTTCGGGGATCTCGGGAGCGATCCAGAGCCGGTGACCGCCGTAAATGTTCCACTTGGCGGGATCTGCATTGGTCAGATGGTCAAAGACTCTGAAAAAGTTTTCGCCTCCGTCAAGTTTGCAGCTGATGATACGGGGGCCGAAACTCAAAGTGACGATCAGTTCAATGCCATCTCCGGAAAGTTTGAGACACTTCGGGATGCCGGAAAAAGTACATTCAGATATTTGCATTTTTTTTGATTTTCTTTTCTGTTTTGTGAAAATACCTATTGACAAAATCACATTTACGGTATAATTTACACCGTGTACACTCTGTTGTAAAGTGAAATTTACGGAAAATAACGGAAAAATGCAGAAAATAATGTTGAGCGGCAAGATCCACACTGCGACCATTACGATGTGTGAGATCGACTATGAAGGCAGTCTGGCAATAGATCCTGAATTGTTGGAGGAAGCCGGAATATTGCCTTATGAGAAAATACTTGTTACCAACCGGAACAACGGTTCCCGGCTTGAAACGTATGCTATCGCCGGCGTCAGGGGCAGCCGTGACTTCTGTCTCAACGGCCCTGCCGCTCGCCTGGGAAAAGTGGGGGATGTGGTGACGATTATGGCTTTTTCGCTTTGTTCAGAGGAAGAAGCAAAGAAGCTGGATCCCACCGTCATCGTACTGGATGAGAAAAACGAGATCAAATTGAAAAAAGGCGGTAAAAACTGAAACGCAGTGAAAAAGGTCAGGTCGTTCTGGAATTTGTGCTGATGCTGCTGATCATAACAGTATTGGCTCTGGCTCTGTTGTCTTTCGGCGGAGTCGTTTCGGATGAAGGAGAAAGAATGATCCGCCTGGTGCGTTACACAGTGCCGTAAGGAATATGTTATTTTAACGCCGCTTGGCGGCAGAAAAGCAGGGAGGATGAAATTATGAGAACTTTGCGTAGAAGAAAAGGTCAAAAGGGACAGGCTTTTGTGGAGTATGTGATCCTGGTCGCAGTTATCGCATTGGCTGCTTTGTTTGTTCTTGCCAACTTCAGTGACCGTATCAAAGATATGATCACCGGTATCACCGTTACTTTGGGCGGTGAAGCCAGTGACAAGGCTGACGAAAAGTCCATCGACATCATCAAGGATCTTGACAAAGAAGGTCTCAAAGACTGAGATCGATAAGATGTTTGTATGCTCCTGCCTTTTGAAGACAGGAGCTTTTTTTGAATGCTTTCTTCCCTGATATGGGGATTTTTTCTTTTCAGAAAGCTCTGTTCCCGACAAAGGTTGATAAAAGAACTTACGGAGTCGGAGAGGAGAGCATTGCCCTTGAAAGTGCTGCTGACAGTTTGAAACTCCTGCGTAACTGATATAAAAGGTGAAAAAGTTATGTTTTACGATACTTCTTCTTCCACCCCGGGGGAGTGGTTTCTCAAATCGGTCGCTGATACCCCGGAGCTTGAAACACAATACCGGGAGCGGCTTGACCGTTTCTGTTCTTATGAGGAAAGAAAGAAACACGTCTCCGCTCTGCAGCGGATCTTGAGCCGGTATGCGGCGGCAAACAAAGAGGAAGACCGGGCCATCGAAAAGGCTCTCGGCTGGCAGAAAGGGGATTTTACCTATCACTGGATCCGTTATTACAGCAAGCCCGGGTGTACAAGCTGGCTTGCGGCTCCGGATATTTCACCGACAGGCAATACTGTGGTGCAGAAGGTGCGTGACTATCAGGGGCAGAATATGCTTTCGGTCAAGATATACCGTTCTGCTCCCGACAGGTTCCGTGTGGTGACCGTCGGAGATCTCTGGCATTCGGGAGCCTGTGCCGTTATGAATGAAAAAGGGGTGGTCATTACTCAAAACGATGCCCCCGGGACGTGGGAAAAAAATCCGCGGAGCGTTACATTCGGTTCTTCATATTTGCTCCGGTATCTGGCTGAACACTGTGCCACTGCCGCTGAAGCTCTGGCGACGCTGGAAAAATTTACAAATCAGGTTTTGTCCGGGGAGGAGATCTCTATTTTATTGCCGATCCCGCTGAAGGTTTTGTGGTGGAAAGTACTTCAAAAAGTTTTGTTCCGGCACGGATCGGTTTCGGCTTTGATGTCCGTTCCAACGATTTTGTGCTCCCCGGCACAGTCAGTATTATGCAGCGGGAACGGCAAGCCTATCTGAACGGTATGAACCGGCGCTTTTCGGCGGTGGAAAATTTGAGAAATGCTCTCAAAACAAAGAAACATCTTGAGATCTCAGATCTGATCGCCACATCACGGCTGAGGGATCCTGAAGCGGAAGCTGCCGGAATGCGGCAGATCTGTATGAAAGATACTATTTCAAGTATGATGTTTCTGCCTGATGCAGAGTATCCTGAAGTTCTCAGTACGCTCTTTCTCGCTCTGGGACCGGTACGTCATACTCTTTTTCTGCCGATCCCTATTTGTCTTGGCAAACTTCCTATGGAGCTGGTCAACGGTTCCTGGGCAAAACGGGCCTTTGCTCTCAGAGAAAAAATCGGCCTGGATCACGGCCGGCTTGAAGAGTTTGCGGCTTTGGAAAATAAATTTATCCGGGGCTATTTCAGATGCCGGACAATATGCAGAAAACTTCTTGCCCAAAACGACAGAGCCGGGGCGGAACAGCTCTTGGAAGAGTTTTTCCTCAGCTGTTTCAAAAAGGCCCGGCGTTTTACTGACACTTTGCTGTGAATGGTGCCAGTTGCGGAAAAAAAGAGCAAAAAAGGAGAGAAAATCAATTTTTTTCAAGATTTTTTGCAATATTGATTTGCAATTGAAGTCAAACGGTGCTATATTTTAATCACGGCGGCGGGTTAGCTCAGCTGGTTAGAGCGTCGGAATCATAATCCGCAGGTCCACAGTTCGAATCTGTGACCCGCTACCACTTTTGAATTTTATGACCTCATCTCACGGTGGGGTCTTTTTTTGTGTTTTTTTCTCTGATGGGGCTTTTTCTTTTCTCTTGTTTTTTGTCTCTTTTTTTAAAAAAATTTATTTGCCAATCAGGTAAACACAGTGTATATTATCCGAAATATACTTTTTTATATACTTACAGGAAAGATTTTTTATGATCGATTTTACCGTCAATAAAGAGGTCCTTGAGCGGAATATCAGGGAAGCCCGGAAAAACGGGATCATTCTGCCCACCATTGCCCAGCTGAAAAATCCTGAGCTGGTGCCGGACGGAATCAGAGAACAACTTAAAAAAGTCGGGATGCAGGAGTTTTCACCTTTGAATTTGTTCCGTATTACCTGGAAAAATGAACCTGTCGAAACAGGCGGAACTTACGGAGCTCCCAACATCATTGAACTTCCTCCTGCTCTGACCGGTGTCAAGGCCCGGATCTTCTGTCTGGTAGGTAAGTATTTCCCCACCGGATGCCACAAGGTGGGGGCCGCTTACGGATGTATGGTCCCCAAACTGGTCACCGGTCAGTTTGATGTGGTCAATCAGAAGTCCGTCTGGCCGTCAACTGGAAACTTCTGCCGGGGAGGAGCTTTCAATGCCAAGATCCTTTCCTGTGAATCCATTGCCGTTATGCCCGAAAATATGAGCCGTGAACGCTTTGAATGGCTTTCCGGAATCGTCAGCGAAACTTTGCGTCTGGCAGGAGGGGAGTCCAATGTAAAAGCTGTCTTTGACTGTGTGAACGATCTGAAACGCAACCGCAAAGATGCGATGATCTTTAATCAGTTTGACGAAATGGGCAATCATCTGTGGCACTATCACGTTACCGGAACTGCCGCAGCTGAAGCGTTCCGGATGATCGCCAAAGAAGGAGACCGCTTCGCAGGTGTCTGCTTTGCCACCGGCTCCGCAGGAACTATCGGATGTGCCGATTACCTGAAAGAGGTTTTCCCCGGCATTAAAGTCGCCGCCGTTGAATCTCTCCAGTGTCCCACTATGTGGAACAACGGTTTCGGCGAACACCGTATCGAGGGCATCGGCGACCGTCACGTCCCCTGGATCCACAACTTGCGCAATACGGATGATCTTGTCTGTATCGACGATGCTGATCCTATGAGACTGCTCAGGCTTTTCAACGAGCCTGAGGGCCTGCGTTACCTGGTCGAAGAGGCCGGGGGCGATCCTGAATTTGTGGAAAAACTCTCGCTCTTCGGTATTTCAGGCATCGCCAACGTGCTGGCCTGTATCAAGATGGCAAAGTATTATGAATTGACCGAAAAGGATATTCTGGGAACTGTTTTGACCGACTCCTCAGTGCTTTACCGTTCCCGGGTGCAGGAACTGGCTGAGGCTGACGGAGAATATTCTCTCTGCAAGGCGGCCGCTGCTCACGCTTCAGCAATGCTGGGGATCCGTACCGACTACGTCCGCGAACTCACCTATCCGGAAAAGAAACAGATCCACAACCTTAAATACTACACCTGGGTGGAACAGCAGGGGCACACTGCCGAAGAGCTCAACGCCCTCTGGTATGAGCCTGAAAACACCTGGGAGGCAGTCCACAAAGAGATCACTCAGCTTGATGAACTGATCAACGCTTTTAACGCAGCTGTCGTCGGCTGAGCGAAAAGGCTTTTGCCGGTACAAGGATGGTGAATATGGTCAAAAGAACCGGGAACGCGGTAAATCTTAAAAATATTTGTTCCTGCTGTACCTTTTGATCCAAGCAATTTCTTAAAATTCCAAATTCCCAAAAAATGGAGGGTTAAAAATATGAAAAATTCCGTAATGTTTCTGTCAATGCTGCTGGTGCTGTCCGCTTGTACCGCTCCGGCAAAAGCTCCTGCCAAGGCTGCTGTAAAGGCTCCTGTAACAGCGTCAGTCAAAAAGAGTACTGCCGCTGCTCCTGCTAAGGCGGTTAAAGCCGCTCCGGCTGCCAAAGCTGCAGTCAAAGCTCCCGCCGGGAAGGTGCAGAACGCCAAACAGGCCGTTCCCGCTCCTGCTCTGGAAAATCCCCAGTCCTGGACAATGGTGGTCGTGCCTGATATCCAAACCTACATCAAGCAGATCGAGAATCAGGGGATTCTTGATATGATGCTTGCCTGGATCGTCCGCCGCCGGGCGGAAATGAATATCCAGCAGGTTCTTTTTACCGGCGACCTTGTTTACTACAACGCTACCGGCCGTGTCGTCCCCCGGGACGGTCGGATCTACGGCGGCAGAATGACCGATCTGGTCTGTGATGAACAGTGGAAGGCGACTTCGAGACTGCTGAAACGTCTGGATGGTGAAGTCCCTTATGTCCTCTGCACCGGTAATCACGATTACGGTTTCAGAAGTGCCGAAAACCGCAATACCGGTTTCAATGCCCATTTTCCCAGTGACCGGAATCCTCTGACCCGCCGTCAGCTGGTGGAATGCGGCCCCAACTCTTTCGGGAACCGCACAATGGAAAACTCTGCTTATGAATTTACCGCTCCCCACCCGGACAACCGCAAGTTCTTGGTCATTACTTTACAGTTTGCTCCGACTGATGCTGATCTTGCCTGGGCCAAGTCCGTGGCTGACAGACCGATGTTTGCCAATCATATCGGTATTGTGCTGACCCATTCTTATATGTACGGCAAGGGAAAACGGATCGCCAAAGAAAATTATGTTCTTTCCAAAAAAGGCGGCAACCCCGGTGAAGGAATCTTCCAAAAACTGGTCAAGCCGGCAAAAAATATCCGCCTGGTGGTGTGCGGACACGTCTGCAAGCCCGACAGCTGGCCCCATTCGGTGGGATTTTCCACTGATAAAAATGCTTCAGGCAAAACCGTGGCTCAGCTGGTGTTCAATACGCAGGCTATCGGCGGCGGATTCAGCGGTAACGGCGGCGACGGCTGGCTGAGACTTCTGGAATTTATGCCCGACAGAAAAACTGTCAAAGCCCGGACTTTCTCACCCTTCTTTTACAGTTCTCCTTCCACCCGTCATCTGGCGTGGAAAACTGATGAGCGTAACTGCTTCACCTTTGAGATCGACTGAGATACACTCCTGATATAAAAGCAGCCC
This sequence comes from Victivallaceae bacterium, assembly GCA_045605205.1. Taxonomy (GTDB): domain Bacteria; phylum Verrucomicrobiota; class Lentisphaeria; order Victivallales; family Victivallaceae; genus UBA1784. The sequence goes on along the minus strand of JAZUPO010000265.1, from coordinate 2,669 downwards.
GGAACGCAAATCCCGGGCTGTTTTTTTTCTCTCAAGCGAGGGATCATTCTTTGTTTTTGGGGCTTTCTTCTTTGCCGGGACGGGCCATCATCAGGCCCATACCGCCCAGAACCAGTACAATGGCAATGATAAAGGGAAGGGAGAATTTTTCTTTCAGAACAAGGCCGGAAAGAGTGAAAGTAATGGCTGCAGAAAGATATCCGAAAGCCCCCAGTACACTGGGTTTCAGATATTTGAGGGCCGCATACCAGCAGGCATTGGCAAGGGCCAGTGTAATGATTCCTGTATAGACAAATCCGCCCCAGATCCGGGGCGTGAGAGCCTGAAATTCCTGTACACTTGTGGTCAGACAGACCACCGGCAGCATCAATGCACTCCCCAGCACAAAAGAGACGAACATACTGACAGAACCGCCGTATTCGTCAGAAACCTTGGCTCCGAAAACCGTGAAAAAGGCCCAGCAGAACCCTGAAGCCAGTGCCATTCCGTCACCGATAAGTGTCCGCCAGGTGGTATCGGCATAGATATCGCCGCCCTGAGCTGTTCCGGCGAGAATGATCCCGGCAAAGCCGATGAGCATACCGATGACCGCATTGGGAGTCATCTTTTCTTTCAGCAGCAGAAAGGCCAGAATAACTGTGGCAATGGGCGAACAGTTTGCCATAAGAGAACAGCGGGAGGCTGTGGTGAAATTCAAAGCGTAGAGGACGAAATAACTTTCCAGAACGATGCCTACCAGGGCAATGAGAAGAAAAACTTTCCAGTCTTTGACAAAGGCCCGTTTGATAAGTTCCCGGTTTTTTGGCATCAGAAGCAAAGGCGAAAGTGTACAAACAGCCATCGCAAATCTCAGCAGATTGGCAAGATAGGGATTGAGATTGCTGCCGTCTTCTTCACCGAAAAGCCAGCGGCCCACAATATAAAAACTTCCCCACGCTGCGGTGGCTAAAAAACCCAGAAGCAAACCCAGTGCACTTTTCATAAAATAATAAATCTTTCTTTTCTTCAGTTAGTGTACAGCGTATAATATATCTTGTGAAGCGTAATTATTCAAATTTTCAGTTGCCGGTTTCTGCCGTATGGCGGCGAAAAGCTCCCGGCGTGATGCCGAAAAATTGTTTATAAGCCTTGGAAAATTGATACCGGTCGGCAAAGCCGCAACTTCTGGCAACTTCTGTAATATCCTTTTTGCCTGATGCCAGCATATTTCTTGCCCGGTTCAGCCTCATACTCAAAAAATAACGTTTTGGGGAAATTTGCAGTTCCTTGCGAAAACAGCGGTAAAAATTGTTGACGGACATTCCTGCTGTTTTGGCAAGATGTTCATTGTCAAGGTTGCTGAAGTTGTGTTTTTCCGCCCATTCAAGGGCTTTACGGATCCTCTGATCGGTTTGCAGAGTACTGCCGAAGGCTTCTTGGGGCAGCAGTGCAAGGTATTCCAAGATCAGGATCCGCCAGTAGAGCTGCTGCTGAAAGGGGGGCGTTTTCAAGCGCTGCTCAAAGAAATGCTTTGCCGGTTCCGGGGGCAGACGGAAAATCTGATTTTTTACTGTGTCAAAGGGGGCACCAACAGAAAAATGGGTGTAAAGATGTGAAAAAGGCTTTTGGGAAGATCCTGATATGACAGTGTAGCCGGGGATGAGAAAAGTATATTCAGGTGTGATTTCAAACTCCTGATCGCCGCAGCTGATCCGGGCTCCCGCTGAAGGATTCCAGAAAAGAAACCAGGTGGGGTGGAGCACTTCATTACATTCCCATTGCACGCTTTTCAGGTAACGGGTAATGTGAATGTGCAAAGAAAGATTTTCAAATGTGGTGGAATTTGACATATTTTTTTCACGGTTATGACATTTATTTTTCGGCTTTCAAGTGTATAATATAGTATATGCAAAAAAAAATGCAACTCTTCAATCAAAGAAAATGACACAAAAGGTGAAAAATGAAAAAAGATAAACGCTTCTGGGTCTGGGGATATACCCTCGACGAAGTTCCCGGTGATGCTTTCTTTGTCAAAGGCAAAACCTCCTGCAGTCTTGAGACGGCTGCCAACTATCTGGGCTGTACCAATGTCTGCTGGATGAATTCACTGCATACAATGGATTGCCTCACTGAGAAAAAATGTGAACGGCTTCAGGAGTTTGAAACCGTTTTCTGCGGCCTTACCCATATCGAACACGGTTATGAAGGTTCCGGCGACTGGGAGCTGCGTTACAAAGAGTCAGCTGCAAAGATCGCTGAACTTTCTCTCAAGTTTCCCAATATCAAAGGGGCGATCCTTGATGACTTCCGTTCTCCCGAAGGTCCCAGCAAAAATATGACCGATGAGGATCTGCACGTCATCAACGCCGCAATGAAAGATATCAATCCCGATTTGAAACTTTATATCGTTCATTATCACACCACTCAGGATTTTACTCAGCTTGAAAGCTGCCGCAAGGACTTTGACGGTTTGAGTATCTGGTCCTGGCACTCAACTGATTACTTCTGGAACGCTCTTTATGAAGATCAGGTGCGTTTGATCCGGCGGACTTACCCCGAAAAAGATATTATCCAGGGGCAGTTCATCCACGCCTACGGCGATGCCGGCGGTGCTCAGCCGATGGATCAGATGATCTTGCAGTGCGAAAAGATTGCCACTGAACTTGAAAAAGGACGTATTGACGGCTGGT
>JAZUPO010000264.1:0-4715 GCA_045605205.1 Victivallaceae bacterium | reverse complement strand
GGGGCGGTCCCACTCCGGAATGGGGCGGTTCTATGCAGCCTGATACGTTGGTACGCAATGCCGCTTACTTCAATGCTGAAAACGGCGTCTATGTTTACGGTGCCACCAGCGAAGAGATGATCGCCCGTCACGCAGGAATGAAAAAACTCCTGGCTATGGTCACCACCACCTGCCGTGCCCCCGGACAGCAGCCTGAAACCAATGCCGAGTGTGCCGAAAAACTCAGCCGCCTTTCTCTGAAGTATCCCAACATCAAAGGCGGTATGATGGATGATATGACCGCTGCCCTCGATGATGTGAATGAGGACAAAGTGGAACAGGTCGCTGCCGTCAATGCCAATCTTAAAAAACACAATCCTGCTCTGGAACTTTACGGCGTTGTTTACTGTCACGAACTCGGCGTGAAAAACTTTTCCGCCCTTCAACCCTATCTTGACGGTGTCAATCTCTGGTTCTGGTATCAGGAAGAGCTGCTTGAAATCGAAAAATATGTTACTCTCTGCCGTGAAAATTTCCCCGGAAAAAAAGTTCTGATGGGACTCTTTCTCCACGACTACGGTACCGCCGATGCCGGTACGATGCCGGAACTGCTGCTCCACCAGTTGAGTTACGCCCGGGCATTGCTGGCAGAAGGGAAAATCAATGGTCTTGTCATTCTCGGTGACCGTGAGATCATCAAATGGCCCGAACAAGCCGCTGCTGTAAAAGGATTCCTTGCCGGTAAGTGAGCCGGTAAGACAAATTTATATTATTGAAAAAGGAAAAAATTATGGCTGACAAAAAGCTCCGTTACGTTCACGTGGGAACCGGACAGCGTTCCTGGATGTACATCACCGCTTTGATGAAAGAACACGCTGACGCAGGTGAACTCTGTGCCATCTGTGATACCAATCAGCACCGTATGGACTATTGGAACAGATACATCAAGAAAAACTATGATCACGATCCTATCCCCACCTACAAGGCAGCGGATTTTGACCGTATGATCGCTGAACAGAAACCTGACAAGGTCATTGTTACATCTGTTGACCGTACCCACCACAAATATATCTGCCGGGCTATGGAACTGGGCTGCGATGTCATTACTGAAAAACCGATGACTGTGGATATTGAAAAATGCCAGCAGATCATTGATACTCAGAAACGTACCGGGCGCAAAGTAACTGTGACTTTCAACTATCGTTATTCCCCCCGGAATACCAAGGTCAAAGAGGTTATCCGCAGCGGAATCGTGGGGGATATCACCAGCGTGCATTTTGAATGGGCTCTGAGCACCTGCCACGGAGCGGATTATTTCCGCCGCTGGCACCGGGACAAACTTAACAGCGGCGGTCTGCTGGTTCACAAATCCACTCACCACTTTGACCTTGTCAACTGGTGGATGGATACCGAACCCGAAGAGGTATACGCTATGGGCGACTTGCGTTTCTACGGCCGCAGCAATGCTGAATCCAGAGGTATCGACTATACCTATTACCGTACCAGAAATGAAAGAGCCGCCAAAGATCCTTTCCGTTATGTGGGCCCCCAGGATGAGCATTGGAAAGATGTTTTTGACAACATCTATTTCGGTTCAGAAGATGAAGACCATTATTTCCGTGACCTCAATGTTTTCAGCGACGGTATCAGCATTGAAGACAATATGGGTGTGATCGTCCGTTACAAGAACAAGGCCATTATGACCTATTCTCTCAACGCTCACGCTCCCTGGGAAGGCTATCGTGTTGTTTTCAACGGTACCAAAGGCCGTCTGGAAGTCAATTGCGTCGAAGTTTCCAGCTACAAGAACCGTACCACCAATGAGTTTGACCTTGTGGATTATCCCGGAGCCCGTCCTCTGGAATCTGCCCGAGCTGATCTTGTGCCTGAAATCCTCTTCCAGCCCCATTGGGGACAGCCTTGGATCATCGACTATCCTGAAGTTGCTGCCGATGCCGACCACGGCGGCGGTGACACCTTGATCCTTGAACACATTTTCAGAGGCGTGAAAGAGGATCCGTTGGGGCTTGCTGCCAACAATATCGACGGAGCAAGATCTATTCTCACCGGTATCGCAGGCAATATTTCTATGCGTACCGGAAAGGCTGTCAAGATTGACGGTCTGGTGAAATTCTGATCCTTGTTTCAAAGGTATAAAAAAGCTCTGCCGGAAACGGCAGAGCTTTTTGTTTGTTGTGAAAACTGCTTTTTTTCAGCAGATTCCAGATTGCAGAGTTTTACAGACTGCTCATTGCGGCATCAAAGCGGGCGAATGAGGCTTCGAGATCGTCGGGGAGCAGGAGACCAGCATTGAGATACTCGGAAGCCAGTTTGTTGGGATCAACAGCCTGGGCGGCAGCTTTGGCTTCTGCTTTTGCAAAGTTACCCATAATGGCAGCTTCAAGAGCGGCGGCAAGGTTGTCTTCTTCGGCGGCCTGAGCTCCGGAAAGTTTTTCAAGCTCTGAACAGATACGGTCGTGCTCTGCTTGGGCGGCGGCGAGCTGACGGTTGAGTTTGTCAAGGGCCTTTGCATCGCCTGCGAGGACAGCTGCGATCAGTTTTGAAGCACTGCTGAGTTTGGGGAACATTTCAGCTGCCGCGGGGGCATTGAATTCAAATTTTTCACCCTTGAGCAGTTTAGCTGCTGCGGCAGAGATTTCTCTTGCAACTTCCCGGCCCAGATCACCTTTTGCCCTGGTTTCCTGCTTACGGGTTTCTTTGAGAGCATTATCAAAAGTGTCAACTGCTTTTTTGACAGCTGCCGCAGTTTCGCGGCAGTCCAGTTCCTGCAATCTTGCTTTGATCTCCCTTGAACGGGCCAGGTTGGCACCCGGATCAGCGGTCAGCTGTTCCAGTTCGGCAACAAGGGTGCGGCTCTCGTTTTCCTTTTCTGAGAAAGCGGCACGGCGTTCATTGAAAAACTTGTCAAGAGCAGCTTTAAGCCTTTCAAAAAGGGCATTTTCATATTTTCCGGCATTTCCGGCATTGCGGAAATCTTCACGCAGCTGGCGGGCACGGCGCAGATCGTTTTGGGTCAGAGCTTCGGCTTCAGCGATAAGGGCCTCTTTACGCTCGACGATAAGGGCAATGCGTTTGTCTCTTTCAGCGAAATAAGCACTGCGGGCGTTGAAAAAGGTATCTGCTGCGGCACGGAACTGCTGATAGAGTGTATTTTCGTCACTTCCGGCCCGGGGGATCGTTGCCCATTTTGCCTGCAGGGCTTTGAAGGCTGCGGCAGTTACGTTCCATTCGGTTGAGGTCGAAATTTTTTCAGCTTCAGCGATGAGAGCTTGCTTGTCGATGACGGCCTGTTTGCGTTCTTTGCGGCGGTTGGTAAAGAATTCATCCACCTTTCGCTGCAGCTGACGGGTGCATTCCAGATAACGGGCGTTGATTTCTTCGGTTTTTTCTTTGGGGACAGAACCCAGCTGTTTCCACTTGTCCCGGAGTTCCTGAAGCTCTTTGGCGATCTTTGAATAATCGGGGGCTTCGGCACTGTTCATTGCTTCGATCGTGGAGCAGATGTCCTGTTTGAGCGTATAGCTTTCCCACCGGGCAAGATCCAGTTCCTCAAAGAACTGGCTGATTTTCTGAGAGGCCTTTGAACTGACTTCGCGAAAACGTTTCTGGACAGGCTGGGGCAGATGAGTGAGGGTTTTGAACTCTGCATCAATGACACTTTTGCGTTCCCGCAGAGCGTTGACATCCTCTGCTGAGGTAAGTGTTTTGAGCTCTTCCATCATTGCTTCTGCTTTGGCAGTTTCAGCTTCTTTTACAGCTTCTTCAGCGGCGATACGTTCCCGCTGGGGAGCCGAAGCCGCACTGAATTCAGCGGGGATCTCACCCAAAAGTTTGACACATTCAGCATCGAATTTATCCAGATCGGATTTGATAAGCAGATCATCAGCCAGAAGGCGCTGGAGTTCGGTTTGAAGTTTGTTGAAATTGAGTTGACGGGTTTCCATTTCTTCGACCCGGCTTTCAGCTTGTTTGACAGCTTCGGCAAACTCTTTGTCGAGCAGTTCTGCGTATTCCGGCGGCGGAGCAGCACTTGCATCGTATTCGGCACGGATCTTTGCGATCGCTGCCCGGAATTCTTCCGGAGGGCAGGGGGGGAGCTCCCGCATTGCTTTGCAAAGCTGCCGTTTGCAATGAAGCTGTTCTTTGATTTCCGGTGCGACCTCTCCGATGGCGAGGGGCTGACTGCTGTTTTCTTCCATCATAACTTTCTCCAGGGCCTTTCAGGAGCGGGAGCTGAAAGCTCTCGGAATTTTCTCCTTAAGACAATAGTTTTATTGTTTCACAATTGCTTTTAACATATAATAGCTTTTTTTTTAATTTTTGCAACCCGAAAAATGAAAAAATTACTTGAATTTTGAAAAAAAATTGCTATATTGTGTAAAAGAGATTATAAAAGGCTGTTCAGAAGTGGATAGACTTTTCTTTTTTTTTTGAAGAACTTTTTTACAAATTCCAAAGGAGTATAACGTTAAAATGGCTAAACGTCAGGAGTTCAAAACTGAGGTGCGTCAGCTGCTCAAGCTGATGATACATTCTCTTTATTCCAACCGTGATATCTTTTTGCGTGAGCTTGTTGCCAATGCCGCTGATGCTATTGACAAAGCCCGTATCGAAAGTTTGACTGATCCCGCTCAGACCCGGGATTGGAAGATCCGTATCGAAGCAGATAAAAATCTGAAGACCCTGACCATTTCTGACAATGGTATCGGTATGAC
>JAZUPO010000263.1:0-3241 GCA_045605205.1 Victivallaceae bacterium | reverse complement strand
CGCTTGGCCTCCGACTTGCTCTTTCGCGGCGGTTTGTTTACGGCAGCTGGAGACGGAACGGGGGGGATCCAGGTAATGGAATGCAATTCGAAATTTCCGGGAACGGATAGAGTAGTACGCAACTCTCTTGTATGCCCTTTGACAAGTTGGGCTTCAAGAGGATTCGGAGTGAAACGGAAGTTGGCCATTTCGCCGGCAAAAGGTCTGTGCAGAGAGCCCAGAACCAGGGCGATTTTTGAAACTTCAGGAAGAGTGTGAAGTCTGTAATGTCCCAAAAGACGATCTCCGGAGAGGATCAGCAAACTTTTCTTCCTGAAATCAACTGAAAGTGTTATATCGACCCATTGATTGAACGGAACGTCAAAGGGAATAACTGCCTTGCGGCCATTAAAAATCACATTGAGTTTATTTCTTTTGAAAAAGAGGGAAACAAGCCCTTTTATACTGACTAATCCCGCCTTTGTGTAGGGGAAACGATAACTGGCTGATAAGGTTATTCCACGGGCAGGCAGACGGTCGGCGGCAATGTATTGATGTCCTTCCTTTTTATATTCGTTGAAAGTGCTGTTAAAAGGAACACTCAGAAACTCTTGGGAGCAGATGGTGCGTACTTGGGCTGATGTGTATGACGGAAAAAAAGCTCCGGCAGTAATTTGACTGCTCAGCAAAGCAGAGAAGTTACACTTGACAAGGGGATAAAGGATTCGGGACGTTCCAATATCTTTTTTGGGGGACGCATTGCCGAGCTCATCAGGGAAAGATTCTAAAAGGGGTAATTGGGAAAATTCTTTTTCAGAATCCGCGTTCCAGACAAGGGGTGCCTGATGGCGTTTCCACTGCTTCACCAGAGCTTTCCACTTCTTGTTGGCCTGACTGATTTTCCATTGTCTGTACAACTCTCCGGGAAAAGTGATCCCCCCTTTGTATCGCTGCCAATAAGAAAGATAAGCCTTAGGAAGAGGAGAGCGGAAATGATTTTCCAGAAATGCCAACCCAAAGAAACCGAAGTGAAAAGCAAGGAGGATATAGAGCAGAATTCTGAAATGACTCTGTTGTAAGAGTTTCCAGGGAGAACGCCAGGGAAACTGTTTCAGCGTTTCCGGGAATTCCTTTATTTTCAGCTGAACTGTATCCCACGTTTTTTCCAGAAGCGAAGCATTGGCCGTATGGGCGACTTTATCAATTTCTTCCAGGAGTCTTTCCACAGTCTGAGGACGCAAATCAGGATCCTTTGCCATCATCCGGGCAATCAGATTCAAAAAAGCTGCTGAAAGGTCGGGACGGTACAATTTGAGCGGCGGAGCTTCTTCCTGCAAAACCTTGATGATCGTTGCGACAGGTGTGGGACCTTCAAAAGGCATCACTTTGCTTGCGGTGTGATAAATGGTAACTCCGAGACTGTAAATGTCGGAACGGATATCCGCATTGTGAGCGGCATTGCACTGCTCAGGAGAAGCAAAACCGGGTGTGCCGATAGCACATTGATCCATAGTCAGTGTCATTTCACCTGCCTGATGATTACTGTCACTCTTGGCGATCCCTAAGTCCATCAGTTTATACTGGCTGTCTTGATAGGAATACATAATGTTGGAAGGCTTGATATCTCTGTGTACCACGTGGGCTTGAGTCAGCTGTTGCAAGGCATTGGCCACAGCTCTCATAACATCAAGGAGCTCTTCTTCTGAAAAATCCTGCTGCTGAGTCAGTGTGTCGAGGGTACACCCCTCCACATATTCCATAGCAATGAAAAGATACCCTGTTTTGAAATCACTTCCGGCATCAAAAACACGGACGATATTGGGGTGGGTGAGCTGATGGGTGAGCTTGGCTTCACGGATGAAACGCTTGATGAAAACAGGATCATCTTTTTCCAGATTGCTCCGCATCAGTTTCAGGGCACAGCGTTGTTTCAAAAGCAGATGCTCAGCCAGATAGACTTCCGCCATACCGCCCCGGCCCAACAGTTTTATGATTTGATATTTGTCAAAAAAATCGCCATTCCGGAGTGTCTGCCGGGAGAAGGGAGCACTTGAAGTATTTGGCCCTGCAATAGTTTGGGCGTCAGCACTGTCGGAAAGTTCTTCCGGCATCAACACTGCTGAACATTGGGGGCACTGCAGTCCGGGTTCGTAAAGGTATTCCAGCGGAACCTTGATTTTACACCGGCATTCTCCACAAAAAATAAGGGCGTCAAAATCTTGAAAAGGGGAAGTATTGGAACATTCAGGACAGGTGATGAAAGCAGGAAAAATTTCCCCTTCGTGTTCATAGTGAAACCTCTTTTTACAAATGGGGCACTCAAGTATCTTTTCAAACATAACTAATTATTCCCGGATTTGACAGACTGAAACATAAGATAGCATTAATCCTGTGAAAAATCAAATCGTTTTTCCGGAATTTCAGCGTGTTCGTTAAATGAAGCTGTCGGGGTTTTGAATCTGAACTTTTTGGGGATTATACTTTATCAATCAAAATACCGCAGAGGATAACTGGGGGAAAGATTGCGGAACGGGATAAAGAAAATATGCTGGGAAGGCACCTTGCCGTTGGGACGCCGTGCATAGGTCCCGTTGGGGATCTTGATATAGGGAACTGCTTCAGCACGACCATCGCAGAAGGCGACTGTGGCTTGGTCATTGTGGGCGGCGTTGGTCGTGTCGGCAGATACACCCGTGGCAGAACCGCCCTGTCCCCAGTAGGGCTGGAACGCTTCACCCAGAAAAGAGGTTCGTGAGGGCATAAGAAAACGGGTGCGCTTGTGTCCGACACTGGCAACAGGACCGTAGAAATAGCGGCTGTACCCGTAACTTGTGCCGTAAGATGTGTCAACGGTAAACTCTCCAAAAACACGTTTGGGACATGCCAGCGGGTGACGGCCGGCTTTGCTGACGGAGAAAAAGTAGTGCCCCTGGTCTTTAACTCCGAAATATTGGTAAAGGGGATTCTTTCCCCCCGAAGGGTTGTACCATTTGACAGTTTTATTTCCGCCCAGGGGATAGATGTCGTATGTGAAAAAGCGTTCATCATTATCATCACAATAATTCTGGACCGCCAGATTGATCTGTTTCATATTGTTGAGACACCCGGCGGCACGCCCCCGCTCCCGTGCCTGCTGCAGAGCGGGCAGCAGCATAGCGGCAAGAATGGCAATAATGGCAATAACAACAAGAAGTTCTATCAAGGTGAAAGGAGCCGGGGAAGGAAGGGAACAAGTCGGAGGCCAAGCGGTCTTAGGAAGACA
>JAZUPO010000262.1:0-11900 GCA_045605205.1 Victivallaceae bacterium | reverse complement strand
ACCAATAGCTCGATCAACGTGAACGTTGATCGAATGAAGCACTTTGTGTCTTGCACGCTTTTGCGTGTCAAGCCCACAAAAGTATGAAGCATTTTCCTGTGGAAAATATGAAGCGCCCCGTTGGGGCACGAAGCGCTTGCTTCGCAAGCATAATAAGGCATTTTTTTGTTCTTTTTTTTCAGATAATACAGGGACAGAACACATATTTGACGAGCAGCACTCACAAGAAGCTCTATTAAGGTGAAGCTGTACAGCTTCACCTGCCCAAGGGCAGGTGAAAGACCTTCTTCTTTGCCATAAACACGATCACAGCAGAGATGTGATCTTTTCACAAGGAGCTCGATCAGCGTAAATTTTCTTTTCATTGGCAATCCTTTTTGATTTTTACATATCCCGATTTGGATAAATATCTGAAATTCATAATAATATAGCAGTTTTTTTTTCCTTTGTCAAGATATGGAATAAAAAAAACTCCCCCGGAATTTTTCCGGGAGAGTCTTACGGGGTGAGTGTTAAGAAGTTATTTGCCGAAAAAGCGTTTCAGCAGTCCGGTGAAACCGGCACCGTGACGGGCTTCATCTTTGGCCATTTCAAAGACGGTATCAGCGATATCGTCATAGCCCAGAGCACGGGCCCGTTTGGCCAGATCCAGCTTGCCGCAGCAGGCACCGCCTTCAGCTTCAGCGCGGAGTTCCAGATTCTTTTTGGTGCAGGGAGTGACCACTTCGCCCAGCAATTCAGCAAATTTGGCAGCGTGTTCAGCTTCTTCAAAGGCGTAACGCTTATAGGCTTCGGCGATTTCAGGGTACCCCTGCCGTTCAGCCTGACGGCTCATTGCAAGGTACATACCCACTTCGCAGCATTCGCCGTTGAAGTTGGCACGGAGACCGGCAACGACTTCAGCGTCCATACCTTCGACAGAACCGATCTTATGTTCAATGGCCCACTTGGTTTCAGTGGATTCCTGCTTCACAAACTTGGCAGCAGGAGCCTTGCACTGGGGGCAGTTGGCAGGAGCTTCAGAACCTTCGTGAACATAACCGCAAACACCGCAAACGAATTTAGCCATTTTTCTATTCCTTTCCTTTTTTAAGGTTTGATTTTTTTGTGCAGTTTGTAGTGACTACAATTATAAAATAACTCCAATTTTACAAAATGCAAGTGAAATTTTCAAAAAAAATCAAAAAAATCAAAAAAATCGAAATTTCTTCTGAGAAATCCCCCCCGGATCCCTTATTCGCGATCCTTGATGCTGCCCCCCCTGGGAGAAATTATGGAAGTGGTGGCGAGAGAGCATTTTTCCCGGGCAGCAAAGGATTTTTCGGAATCAATTTGGGATTTTTAATGAAATCGAATTGCTTTATCGGGCTTTTGGGTGTATATTATTAAAACGTATTTCAAATTTTTACCGGAGAAGTCACAGGAGTCTTGACAAAGTGAATGATGTCAGAGATGTTTTGAGCACCCGGGTGCGGGTTTTGACCAGGGAGGGATTGCACGCCCGTCCCGCAAGTCAGATTGCAACAATGCTTTCCAAAAGGGAGGCAAAGCTGACTTTGGTCAAAAAAGACGATCCTTCAGCTGTGGCTGATTGTTCCAGTGTGCTTGATATGCTTATTATGGCAGCAGCTTTCAATACCGAATTGGAACTGCTGGCCGAAGGCCCTGATGCAAAGATCGCCCTGGAGGAAGTTGAACGTTATTTCAACAACAAATTTGATGAAGAACTTTGATATATGGAATTGACTGAAAATCTTACCAACAGTTTTCAGGGAATCGCCGTTTCTCCCGGAATCGGTATCGGACGGGTGATGAAAATTGCCGGTCCGGGCAATACGGCTCCTGAAAGATTGGAAATTTCTGAAAGCGGTATAGAGGCCGAAATTGAACGGCTCCATACCGCTATTGCTGCAACTGCAGATCAGCTTTCTTCTCTGCAAAGTGAGTTGCGCCGCAAGCTCAACAATCTTGATGCCGATATTTTTGAGGCCCACCTTATGCTGGTACGTGACCGTACCTTTGTGACTGCTATCGAAGGACGTATCCGGTCGGGCAAATGCAATTGTGAATATGCCCTCTATGAAGCATTGGAGCATTTTCAGAAAGTCTTTGCCACGATCCCCGATGAATATTTGAGAGAGCGTTCTCTTGATTTGCGTGATGTGGGCTCCCGCCTGATGGAAAATCTTACCGATGTGAGTGACGCTATGCTGGGACTGGATGGCCGCCGGGTCATTGTAGCAGCTTCTTTGACGCCCACTGAGACCGCCCGTCTTGATACATCACGGGTTCTGGGGTTTGTGCTTGAAACAGGAAGTGTGACCAGCCATACCGCTATTCTGGCCCGCTCCCTGAACCTGCCTGCTGTTGTGGGTATCCCCGGTGCCGCTCTTGCCAATCTCAGCGGTGCGGACAAACTTATTATCGACGGTTTTTCCGGCAGGGTTATTGTCAATCCCGACAGCCGGACTGAAGAAGCCTACCGCCTCAAGGCACGGGCCGCAGATGAATTCAACGCCCGGATGCAGGCGGATAATGCCCTGCCTTCAGAGACGATCGACGGATTTTCCATTCCGCTGGCGGTGAATCTGGATTCAGCCTGCTGTGATCTTTCAAGCCTCAAAGGAACCGGGGCCGCCGGGATCGGACTTGTCCGGACTGAGTTTATGTTTCTCAATCCACATCATCATCCCACTGAGGAAGAGCAGTTTGAAATTTACAAAAAGCTCCTTATTGATGCGGGAGAGCTGCCCGTCGTTATCAGAACAATGGATATCGGCGGAGATAAGATCGCTGCCGGAATCTCAACTGTCGCAGAAGAAAATCCCTTCCTGGGACTGCGGGGGATCCGGCTGGCACTTCGGGAAAGAGTCGATCTCTTCAGAACTCAGCTCAGAGCTCTTTTGCGGGCCGGTGTTTACGGCAATCTGCACATTATGCTGCCAATGATCAGCAGCATAAGCGAGGTGCTGGAAACCCGTGATTTGATCGACCAACTGTGCAGCGAAATGGCGGAATCCGGTGTCGAACACGTCAGAGAACTTCCTCTGGGCGTTATGATAGAAACTCCGGGGGCCGCGTTGATCGCCGGGGAATTGAGCCGGATCTGCGACTTTTTCAGTATCGGTACCAATGACCTGGTGCAGTACACCAGAGCCATTGACCGGGGCAATGAACACGTTGCCTATCTTTACCGTCCGGCTCATCCCTCGGTGCTCAAACTTATCAAACAGACTGTGGAAGGTGCCAAAGAAGGCGGGATCCCCGTTTCCGTGTGCGGTCAGATGGCCGCTGATCCGGCTCTGGCAGTGCTGCTGGTGGGCTTGGGCGTACACGAATTGAGTATGGTAGACAGTGCCTTGCCCATTGTGCGGCGGGCGATACGTTCTGTTTCTATGTACGATGCCGTCCAGGCGGCAGAAAAGGCTCTTGCCTGCGGCAGAGCTGCTGAAGTTGAGGAAATCATTGCCGGAGTGCTCCGGGAACGTTTCCCCGAATTGGCTGAGATTTGAATCAATTTTTTAGTTACAAAGGTGCAACTGCGATATGAGAAAGCTTTTATATAACATCTTTCTGCCCGTGGGATTCCTTTTCTTTCTGCCCGGGCTGATCATCAAGTACCGCAACCGCGGCGGATGGAAATCCACCTATTCTGAGCGGTTCGGACGTTTTACTCCGGAACGGCGCCGGGAACTTCAGGAGTTCCGGGGAGCCATCTGGGTCCACGCTGTCAGTGTGGGGGAAACGGTTGTTGCCATTTCTATGATCCGCAGCTATTTGAAGCAGCACCCTGAACGGAAGTTCGTTATTTCTACTACCACTACCACCGGGCAGGAACTGGCCAGAAAAAATTGTCCCGAAAACTGCACTGTGATCTTTGCCCCCATTGATTTTCCCTGGATCGTCAAAACTGCGCTGGATCTGATCCGGCCTGTGCAATTGGCTATCTTTGAAACTGAATTGTGGCCGAATTTGATCTGGATGTGCCGCAAAAGAGGAATTCCAGTTGCTCTGGTCAATGGACGTATTTCGGATCATTCCAGTAAAGGATATTATAAAATGCGTTGTTTTTTCCGGCCGCTGCTGGAAAACTTTTCCATTATGATGATGCAGAGTGCCGAAGATGAAAAACGGGTGCTGAGTGTTTCTCCTGCTGCCAATACGATGGTGACCGGAAATCTCAAATTTGATCAGCAGCTCCCTGAGGAACTCGGAGATCCCGGGTATGAAAAGTATTTCGGCCCCGGAAAGAAGATCCTGCTGGGAGCAAGCACCCACTCCGGTGAAGAAGCTCTGATCGCTGAAGCCTTTGCCGAATTGAAAAAAGAATTTTCCGATTTAAAGTTGGTGCTTGTGCCCCGGCACGCAGAAAGAGCGGACGATGTGGCCGCAGTTGTGGAAAAAGCCGCTCTTTCCTGTTACCGGCGTACAGCCGGATTCCCGGAGCAGGAGGTTGATGTGCTTCTTGCCGATACCACAGGGGAAATGCTTAAATTGATGAGTAAAGCCGATGTGGTCATTATGGGTAAGTCTCTGGCGGGCCACGATGAAGGACACAATCTGATTGAACCCGCTTTGCTCCGCAAGGCTGTTGTAACAGGACATATACTGCGTAACTTCAAAGTTCTTCTTGCTTTGCTCCGTGACGGCGGCGGATTGAAAACAGTGGCAGATGACAGAGAACTTATCCCTGTCCTTGCGGAGCTTTTCCGTTCGGAGGAAACGCGTACGGCTCTGGGCGAAAGAGCTTTTGAGCTGATCACCGGAAACCGGGGAGCTACCGACAAATCCATCGCCGAGCTTGAGAAAATTTCCTGCAGCAGCAAGGAATGAAAAAAATTTACGATAACCCCTTGATAAATGACAAGGGGGGAGCTATATTATTTCAGTGAAACAATGTCAACATCAACATAAAGGAACTTTTACTATGAATATTGAATGGGAAAAACTCGGTTTTGAATTTATGCCCACCCGCAGCAACATCCGTTTTCACTACGCCGATGGCGCCTGGGATGCCGGGAAACTCTGCAATGATTACAATGTCAGTATCTCCGTTGCCGCCAATGTGCTGCACTACGGTCAGGCGATCTTTGAAGGATTGAAGGCTTTTCGCTGCAAAGACGGCAAGATCCGTGTTTTCCGTCCCGATGAAAACGGCAAGCGTATGTGTGACTCCGCCAAGCGTCTGATGATGCCTGAATTCCCTGTGGACAAGTTTGTGGAAGCTGTCAAGGCTGTGGTGGCTGACAATGCTGATTACATTCCTCCCTATGGCACCGGTGGTTCTCTTTACATCCGTCCTGTTATGTTCGGTACTTCTCCCCAGATCGGTGTCAATGCCAGTTTTGAATATGAATTGATCATTATGGTTATGCCCGTAGGAGCATATTACAAAGGCGGTATCAAACCTGTGGATGCTATGGTCGAACGTCAGTATGACCGTGCCGCACCTCACGGTACCGGTACGATCAAAGCTGCCGGAAACTATGCCGCAAGTCTGTTGCCCTATCACCGGGCAAAATATGAATACCATTGTCCTATCTCGCTCTTCCTTGATCCTGCCACCCATACTTATGTTGATGAATTCAACACCAGCAACTTCCTGGCAGTGACCAAAGACGGCAAGTATGTCACCAGTCTTTCTGACTCCATTCTGCCTTCTGTGACCAACAAGTCCCTGATGCAGGTGGCTCAGGATCTGGGTATGCCCGCCGAACGCCGCAAGATCAAACTTGAAGAAGTTTACGACTTTGCTGAGATCGCCGCTTGCGGTACTGCTGTGGTACTGACTCCTGTCGGCCGTCTGCTGGACAACGGAAAATTCTTTGATTTCGGTCTGACTGAAATCGGTCCCCAGCTCAAGAAACTGTATGACCGTCTGACCGGGATCCAGTACGGCGAAGTGGAAGATACTCACAACTGGATGGTGGAAGTTCCTGAAAAATGATTATTTTCCGTACCAAAGCAGAACTTGCCCGGTTTGCGTCTGAAACACGACGTCAGGGCAAGATCATCGGTCTTGTGCCCACAATGGGGTATCTTCACGCAGGACATATGTCTCTGGTGGATGTGGCAAGAGCCAAAGCTGATGTGGTGATCGTTACCTTGTTTGTCAATCCCACGCAGTTCGGTCCCACCGAAGACCTTGACCGGTATCCCCGGGATTTTGAACGGGATAAAAAGATGTGTGAGGAACACAAGGTCGATGTGCTTTTCGCTCCCGATACTGCTGAAATGTATGCCGCAGACCGTTCCACCTGGATCGAAGAAAGTGACTTGGCTAAGCCCTTGTGCGGAGCCAGCCGTCCTGCCTTCTATCGCGGTGTGACCACGGTCGTCGGGAAACTGTTTCATCTGGCTCAGCCGGATTTTGCCTGTTTCGGGCTCAAAGATGCTCAGCAGTGCTTTGTTATTGAACGTATGGTGCGGGATCTTGATTTTCAAGTCGAGATCATTCCCTGTCCTCTGGTGAGAGACGACGACGGATTGGCTTTGAGTTCCCGTAACCGGTATCTTTCAGCGGATGAACGTTCACGGGCTCTTTCGATCCACCGGGCACTTGTCGCAGGCAGAAAAGAACTTGAGGAAAAAGGCTTTTCCGCCCTCGATGATATCTGCCGCAGAGCCATTGAATCCATTACTGCCGCAGGCGGCAGAGTGGACTATGTGGAAGGTCTCGACCGGGCAACGATGAAAGCCCCCACGGAGCAAACTGAAGAGATCCTGCTTGCCGCTGCCGTGTTTTTCGGAACGACACGCCTTATTGATAATGAACTTGTCAGGGTGAAAGAATGATAAAGATTGATTGCTGCCGGGATGAGTGGCGTTCACAGCTTGAACTCCTCTGCAACCGTCCGGCATATCCCCCCGCCGCTGAAAAGGCTGCTGCGGAAATTATTGCGGATATCCGGGCCAGGGGCGTGGAAGCTATTTGTGAATATGCCGAAAAATTTGATCACGTCAAGCTGGACTTTGATTCAATGCGTATTTCCGCAGAAGAAATCCAAGCCGCTGAAAAACAGGTCTCTGCCAAAGATAAAAAGGCTATCCGCACTGCCTGCCGTCAGGTGCAGGCCTTTGCCAGAGAAACACTGCCCAAAAACTGGAAAAAGAAGATCCGTGACGGTGTCGTTGTGGGGGAACAGTTCAATCCCCTCGACCGGGTCGGGGTTTATATCCCCGGCGGAACGGCTCCTCTTGTTTCCACCGTTTTGCATACTGCCGCTATTGCCAGGGCTTGCGGCGTGAAAGTGATCGTCGCTGTGACTCCTGCGGGGGGTGTGCATCCTGAAACTCTCTTTGCAATGAAGTGTGCCGGCGTGACCGAAGTTTTCCGTCTGGGAGGCATTTACGGTGTGGCCGCTATTACAGTTGGTGTTCCCGGGATCCCCAAAGTCCAGAAGCTGGTCGGCCCCGGCAATGCTTATGTGACCGCAGCCAAAAAACTGCTTTACGGAGAAGTTGCCATTGATTTGGTGGCAGGGCCTTCTGAGATCCTTATTATTGCTGATAAGGATGCCGATCCTGAGTTCGTTGCAGCTGACTTGCTCAGTCAGGCTGAACACGGCAGCGGTTTGGAACAGGCTGTGCTGGTCTCTACTGATGAAAAACTTTTTGATGCCGTGGAACAGGCCTGTCTGCGTCAGAAATCCCGGCTCGCCCGTGAGGAAATTATCGACAGAGTTTGGGAAAAGGGTGTCTTTTTTATCAGTGTTCCCGACCTTGACCGGGCAGCTGAAGTGGCCAATCTTTATGCTCCGGAGCATTTGGAAGTCCAATGCGAAGCTCCCGAAAAAATGTTGCCCAAACTCAAAGCTGCGGGTGCCATCTTCCTGGGACCCTGGACTCCGGAACCTGTGGGGGATTTCTGTGCCGGACCTTCTCACGTGCTGCCGACTGCCTCAAGTGCTTTGCGGTTCAACGGATTGGAAAGTGTGGCATTTTTCCGCCGGACAAGCATTGTGAAATATGACCGGAAAGCTCTGAAAAGAGAGGTCGAGGTTATTGAACGTTTCGGTGCAATGGAGAAACTGGGGGCCCACGGAATGGCGGGGACTGTCAGATTTCTGAATGAAAAGTAAGTTTCCTTTTTAATATTTCCCAAAAAAAATAAAAATCAGGAGTTGAAAATGTTTCGTCGTATCAGTGTTGTCGGATTGGCTCTTTCAGCCAGTGTGCTGCTTTTTGTCTGCGGTTGCAAATCCAAGTCTTTGGATTGGGAAGCTGACAATGACAAAAATGCCAAAACAGTTCCTGTCGCTATGGAAGATCCCAACGGAGCTCCCCTTGATGCTCCCACCGCTATCCCCCAGACTCCCGGCGGTTCAAATTGGACCGAGAATCCCAATGATCCTGCTATTTCAGGTGCCGATAAAGACGGCTGGGTCCTTGCCGATCCCAGCGGAAACCGCCTGAATATGCCGGTGATCTACTTTGCCTATGATTCTGATGTCCTGGTGGCCTCTGAAATGAACAAAGTCCGCAGCATTGCACAGTATATGAATGAAAATCCTCAGCTGGCTCTGGTCATCGAAGGTCACTGCGACCAGCGCGGTACCGAAGAGTACAACCGTGCTCTGGGGGAACGCCGTGCCAATGCTGTCCGTGCCGCCCTTGAAGCCAATGGCGTTGCTGCTGACAAGATGAAAACTCAGAGTTTCGGCGAAGATAAGCCTGCTGTGGCCGGTAATGATGCTGCTTCCTGGCGTAAAAATCGCCGCGGTGTGCCCGTGCCTATGCTGCTCCCCCGCTGAAGCGGTATGAAAGCAGAAAAAACAGTGTGAATCCCGGCATCGGAAAAGTGTTTTTCCGTGCTCCGGTGTGTAAATAAAGTCTAAAAAGGAGATTATCATAAATGAGTAAGATCAAAGCTGAACACGTTTTTACTTCTGAGTCTGTTTCAGAAGGACATCCCGACAAGGTCTGTGACCGGATCTCTGATGCCATTCTCGACGCCTGTCTGGCACAGGATCCCGACAGCCGTGTGGCCTGCGAAAGTTTGACCACTACCGACCTTGTGGTCATTTCCGGTGAGATCACTACCAAAGCCAAGGTCAACTGGCAGGAAACTGCTCTGGCTGCCATCCGTGATATCGGCTACAATGAACACGGTGTGGGTTTCTGTGCCGATGATGCCAAAGTTATGGTGGCGATCCACAAACAGTCTCCCGATATCTCTATGGGCGTTACCGAAGGTCAGGGCAAATTCCTTGAACAGGGTGCCGGCGACCAGGGAATGATGTTCGGCTATGCCAGCGATGAAACTCCCGCTCTTATGCCCGCTCCCATCTATTATGCTCACCAGCTGGTGGCTGAATTTGCCCGTCTGCGCAAGAGTGATCCTGTGAAATACAAGTTTCTGCGCCCTGACTCCAAGAGCCAGGTTTCCATCCGCTACCGTGACGGCAAGCCTGTGGCTGTGGAAAGCATCGTTCTTTCACATCAGCACACTCCCGATATGGATATCGAATGGCTGGAAGCTCTGACCCGTGAAGTCGCCGCCAAAGTGATTCCTGCAGAACTGATGAAAGAAGAGATCACCTACTATGTGAACCCCACCGGCCGCTTTGAAATCGGCGGCCCCCACGGCGATACCGGTCTTACCGGACGTAAGATCATCGTTGATACCTACGGCGGTGTCGGTTCCCACGGCGGCGGTGCTTTCTCAGGAAAAGACCCCTCCAAGGTTGACCGTTCTGCTGCTTACTTCTGCCGCTATGCCGCCAAGAACATCGTTGCCGCCGGACTTGCTAAAAAGTGCGAGATCCAGGTCGCTTACGCTATCGGCGTTGCCAAACCTTTGAGTGTCAATGTTGACACCTACGGCACCGGCGTTATGGATGATGCAAAACTTGCTGCCATCGTGGCTGAAGTCTTTGACTTCCGTCCCGCTGCTATTGTTGAAACTCTGCAGCTCAAACGTCCTTGCAACTGGAACTATCAGCAGACTGCTGCCTACGGTCACTTCGGCCGGGATATCTTCCCCTGGGAAAAGACCGACCGTACCGACGATCTGCGTAAAGCCGCCGGAGTCAACTGAGCACTATGGCGTGGAAAATCCTCGGCGTCGGTTCGCCTCTGGTGGATTTGCTCATCAACGTGAATGACGCCTTTTTGAAAGAGTACGTTTCCGGTGCCAAGGGCGGTATGGAAATGGTGGGGCCTGAGGTTATCCAGACTTTAGTCGGACATTCCGGCGTGCAGCCGGACCAAGCTCCCGGTGGTTCTGCCGGAAATACCATTTTTGCTCTCGCAAAAATGGGGGTCGAATGTGCGATGCTGGGCAAACTCGGTGAGGACAGTGCCGGAGATTTTTACCGGGCTGAGTTTAAAAAGAATGGCGGGAGAGATGATTATTTTATTGTTACTTCCGCTGCTCCCACCGGCAAATGTCTTTCAATCGTAACGCCCGATGCCGAAAGAACGATGCGTTCAGCATTGGGGGCTTCTCTGCTTTTGCAGCAGGACGAGATCGAAAAGGTGGATTTTTCTCCCTTTGATCTGGTTTACATTGAGGGCTATATGCTCTTTTCGCCTGTATTCGACACTCTGATCAAACGGGCCAAAGCTGCCGGTTGCCGTATCGGATTCGACTTGGCAAGTTTTGAAGTTGTCGGTATTTTCAAAGAGAAACTTCTCAAGGAGGTTCTGCCCGGATATGTGGATCTGCTTTTTGCCAATGAGGAAGAAGCTGCCGCTTTGCTGGGAAATATGACGGCTGAAGAAATGGCTGACAAATTAAGCTCGATCTGCGAAGTTGCTGTGGTGAAATCCGGTGTCCGGGGCTCTGTCGCTGTAAGAGGCAGCGAAAAAGCCTTTATTCCTGCTTTTGTGGTGGAACATCCTGTGGATACCACTGCTGCCGGCGACCTTTATGCCGCCGGATTCATCAGAGGTCTTGCTGCAGAGGCTCCTTTGAGCAAATGCGGTACTATCGGTTCCCGTATTTCAGGAGAAGTTGTTAAAGTTATGGGCTCCCGCCTTGATGCTGAGGCCTGGGACAAAGTTTTTCAAGAGATCAAAGGATTGTAATAATGTACAAAGTTAAAGATATCGCCCTTGCCGATTTCGGACGCAAGGAAATCAGCATCGCTGAAAAAGAGATGCCCGGCCTTATGGCCACCCGTGAAAAATACGGTCCCCAACAGCCCCTTAAAGGCGTGAAAATTATGGGCAGTCTGCATATGACGATCCAGACCGCCGTTCTTATTGAAACTCTCAAAGCTCTCGGTGCCGATGTGCGCTGGGCAAGCTGTAATATCTTTTCCACCCAGGATCACGCCGCCGCTGCTATCGCTCAGGCTGGTGTTTCTGTCTATGCCTGGAAGGGAGAAACTCTGGAAGAGTATTGGGAATGTACCTATCGGGCTCTCACCTGGCCCGATGGCAGCGGTCCCGACCAGATCGTCGATGACGGCGGAGACGCGACCTTGCTGATCCACCGGGGCGTGGCTGCTGAGAACGATCCCTCTATTCTTGATGAACCCACCGATGTGGCTGAATTGCAGATCATCAATGCTCTTTTGAAAAAGGTTCTTGCCGAAGATCCTCAGCACTGGCACAAAGTTGCTGCCAAAGTCAAAGGTGTTTCCGAAGAAACCACCACAGGAGTGCACCGTCTGGAACAGATGGCGAAAAAAGGCGAACTGCTCTTCCCCGCCATCAATGTGAATGACACTGTGACCAAGAGCAAATTTGACAACGTTTACGGATGCCGTCACAGTTTGACCGACGGTATCAAACGTGCTCTTGACGTGATGCTTTCAGGCAAGACCGTTATGGTGTGCGGTTACGGCGACGTTGGTAAAGGCTGTGCCGAAGCTATGCGTAACGAACGGGCCCGGGTGCTGGTCAGCGAAGTTGACCCCATTAAGTCGGAGGCCAAGCGGTCTTAGGAAGAC
>JAZUPO010000261.1:0-23815 GCA_045605205.1 Victivallaceae bacterium | reverse complement strand
CCCGTGGGTAATGGCAGAAAACTGGCAGCCGTATTCAAATGCTTCCTCCGGGGGCAGGATCAATCCAACGGGAGCCATACGCATTACGGTACCGCATCCTTTGCTGTTGTTGTGCAAAGGATCATCGACCCTGTGGCTTTTCAGGGAGTGGATGCAGGTCATTCCCGGGGCCCGCACCTTGAAAAGCTGTTTTTCTTTGATGAGCCAGCCGCTGTCGATCCATTCAGGATCATATTCCGGATCGATCCCCTGAGTTTTCAGCCAGCGTAAACAGGCAATATGGACAACACTTTTGGGAGAACAAATGCCCCTTTCTTTCATTCTGACCGTCGCCCGCAAAAGCCCTTCAGCAGTAAAGAGTGTCATCTGAGTGTCATCGGTAATGGAGCCTGTTCCGTCCGGAAATTCGACATAGGATGTCACTCCGGAAGGACCGTATTTTTTCCGGATCGCCTCTTTTGACATAAATTCAACAGGAGCTCCGAGGGCATCGCCGACACCGCCCCCCAGCAGACACCCTCTGACCGCTTCCCGGCGGGCATCGTTTCTGAGAGAATCGTCCAACTCCTGCCTGGCCTGAAGAGCGTTCATAACGACACTGTCGTCTGAAAATGCTTCCAGTGCCGGGATCAGGCAATCCGCGGCGTGCAGATATTGATAAGCGTATAAGGGACCGTTGAGCTTTATATGGTCCCTGGAATTGCATATCCGGTCAGCGATCTTGACCAGCAGCACTTCCCGGTCTCTGCCGGAAGCGATTTGCTGCAGATAACGGGCTTTGGGCATATTTTCCGGACAGGTGAGGCGTTTTATACCTTCCAGGACCCTTGCGTTTGAAACAGCAAGGATCTCTGCTTCCGTAACAGAAGTATCTTCAAGCAAATCGTGTCCCCAAGCCATTGGGATCGCTGCTGAAGCGGAAACTTCGCCCCATTGGAGCAAAGTTTCCGCCACAGCCCGGGGATGAACGATATAGGGCAGTTGTTCATCCCCTTTGCGGGTGATGCCTGCGTGATATTTTTCAGCCAGATTTTTCAAGGGTGTGCATTCTCCTTTTCATTTAATAGTGTATGGAACAAAAATATCTATGGTTCCGGCGGCGTAGCAGTCGATTTCGTAGGGATCATAAATAAAGTGGATCCCTTTGTCATCCAGATAAAAATTTTCAGTTATCCGGGGAAAGAAAATAGTTCTTTTCTTTGCATAAGAATCAAAGTCGGCGGCTTTGAAGTGTTTTGCCACAGCCTTTTTCCAGAGTGCGGGGACATTTTTGGGCAAATCGGCCAAGGTGACTTTCTTTCTGTTTCTGAAAGTCCCCACACGGGTGTTGGTCATACCGTGAGCTCCTCCGGTGTAGCTTTCAGTAACGATCTTGTAACTGACAAACTTTTTTGAGGAATACGGGATCGAACATTTGGTATTGCTGAACCACTGCATAATGGCAGCCGAACTGAGTTCAGCGGGATTGTCCCAATCCCTGACCGTTTCAACAAAATCCGTGCTGATGTCTGCGGCTTCGGCCGCAATAGAGGACACGCCTCCGGCAAGCAAAAGGGTGCCGGTAAAAAATGCAGTAAGATTCCGGTTCATATTGTCTCCTTGTAGAAAATTGTTGAAGTGCGAAGCGATCACTTGCTTTGCAGATAATATAATACTTCCCCCCGGACACCTAATGTCCTCTTGATCCTCTGCAAATACAAACTGCAAAAAAAACACGAGGGAAGTCCGTCTTTGTTTCACTGTGCCGTAACAAATCAGGGAAGCAGGGAAAAAACTTTCCGAAAAAGTTTTTCCCTCTTCCCCAAGTCCACTTATCGCCCCTTATCGGGCACAGAACTTTAATCTTCGAGATTTTTCAGTATCAATTCTGCTGCCTGCCTGACATATTCTTTCAATTCGGCGGGCTGGTGGATCCGGGCGTGTCCGAAAGCATTGAGAACCAGCTTTGCCGCTTCATATTCAGTAATATCCTTAAACTGGATGACCACAGAGTTTTCTTTCCGCTCTTTGACCGCTCCCGGCTGCTGACAATATTGCTCATACATTTTCAAGTCAGCGGGCCTGAAAAACTCAAGCTCCACCAACGGGAGTGTCTTGAAGTTAAAAAGTCCTTTTTCTTTGATGCTTTCCAATATCTCGGGGTCCGAATCAAAGGTAAAGTTCAGAAGCTCCGCCTTTGAAATACGCTGCAGAGCCAGCACCCGGACAGGGGGATCATTATAACGTTCCTCATCGTTGCGGGTGACTTTGCCTTTCAGATACCAGGTGCCGTTACGCCAGACGAAAACGTGAGCTTCAAAAACCTTTTCCGATGATTTCTGTTCGGCAGAAGTATAATGGAGCCGCAAATATTTGTGTTCTTCCCAAGCCTTGTAGCAGGTCAGAAATATTTCCGGATCGACGGCAGGATGATTGGCGGGGGCGAGGACTTGGAAATTTTCAAGTTCCACTCCTTCAGCCATACCGTTTTCGTTTTTCATCAGCAGCGAACTGAGAGCTTTGTTCATCTCGCTGCGCAAGGGTTCCGGCAGGATCCCGCAGGCGATCCTTTCACTGAGCAGAGCGGCTTTGATTTCATACGGTTCTGAAGGCAGATTGTCGTCGTACCAGTCAGTATGGGTCAGATAGTAACCCTGACGGACAGGACAATAAACGACAGGAGCATTGAAATTTTCACGCAATACTTTGACATCACGCAGAAATGTTTTTTGCGAAAGCTCATAGTCCGCCGCAAAAAGCTGACTTTTCATATAGTTCATAAATCTGGTATAATTGGGATAGCGTCCCTGACGCATCAGCATAAGGATGACCTGCAATCTCTGCAATTGATTTTTACCGATCGGCATAAAGTTGTGTGCTCCTTGAAAATATTGACAAAAACGGATTTTTCCCGGAAAATAAAACGGTCTCTCCTCCTGTTCCCGGCTCTCTCAACTTCCTGCACAGTGTTTTCAGGGGGAACAGGTGCTTTGCTGTTAAGATACCACTATTCTGTCAAAAGTCAAGCAGGAAGTAAAAAAACAATGCTGAATTTTATATTCATCGACAAAAAGAAACATCTCTTCCTTGCTGGGACATAAGGTGTCCGGGGGCAAACACTATATTAAAAGCGTGGACCGGAAATAAACTTTGAAAATACAAGAGGTGCCTTATGACAGAAAAAGAAGCGATCAAAAAATTTTATGAGTGTGCCGGTAATGATGATACGGCTGCTTGTCTGGAAGCTCTGAAAGAGCTCTCAGTCCATACCGTCAACAAACAGGACGATGACGGTTACACGCTGTTGATCTCAGCCGCAGTTGCCGGGAATCCCTGTGCTGTGGAAGCTCTGCTCCGATCCGGAAAATGCGATTGGACTCTTGAAGAAAACCTATGCGGTCTGAATGCCGTGGACTACGGGATGCATTATCCGGCAGATTCGCGTATTTACAATGCTTTTATGACCGCTTCCCGGCCCCAGTGGCTCTACCGGAACGGAGAAGTCGTCCCCCAAGAAGAGCTGTTTCAAAAAATTATGGAAGATGCTCTGGAAGCTGACAGTGGATGTTTTGCACTCCTTGATGACTGCAGCTGTGTGGAACTGCTGCTGAAAGGCAAAGTTTCACGGGAAGAGTTTGAAAAGTGGACAACTCCCGACGGCATCGACTGGCAGGCTCAACTGCTGCTCCTTGCCAATGACGAAGAATTCGGGCGTAAATTTGTGAACTGGGAATATATCAGACAGAATGTGGATGCTGATGAATTTTTTGCTTTTCTCAAAAATTTTCCCAGGCAGGAATCTTTGTTCACCGGGCTGTACCGGAAATAACAGTTTCAAAAATGCGGAAAGGAAAAATTATGGAAAAAAAACTCAAAGCCCAAAACATCTTGGAACAGGCCCTGATCGACAGAAATCCCAAACTGCTGATCCAGGCCATAGCGGAGGAGGCTTGTCTCCTTGATTCAAAACTTGCCTTCTGTCTGGAAGATGAATGTTTTTCAGATACCGCAGCCTTGTCTGCACTCATCTTGGGCACCTCGGTCAAACAGCTAAAAGAGCTTCACGCCTCCCCCGGAAACGGCCCGCGGGTGAAACAGCTGCTCAAAGAGGCTCTGACTCCGCCGTCAGAAAAGGCTTCTGACGACGAAAAACAACTGATACAGGCAGTGCTCCGCAAAGATAATGACACTGTCATCACCCTTGTCAGGGGCCGCAACGTCCGGCTTTACGGTGTTTCTCGCCGGGTGCTGCAAGCTCTGCCTGATCTTTCCAAAAGAGGGGCATTCACTCTTTTGAGCGGCGGTCTTTCCCCAAAAGTTCAGGCTGTCGTTCTGGGGATCTTTGTGCGTGAACTCACAGAAGAAGCTGATCTGACAGAAAAGTGGAGCTACGAAGAGCGTCTCAGGTACACGAATTTGCTGATCCACATTCTTTCCGGAGAGGATGTTGATGCCGATACCCCCTGGTATCCTGAAAAGCAGCCCCTACCGTTTTTTTATTACCTTGACCCGGAGCATCGTTACAATCCCTATGAATCAGGAGAAACGACTCCTTGAAATAAATTGTTTTCCCCTTTGAATGGGGAGTTATAAAACCATAAAAACACATCAGTCACAATAATTTTACACACAGGAGAAAAATTTTATGGAACACCTTTCCTCAGCCCAACTGGTAACAGAATTTATTGAAGAAATGTTGTCAGGAGAGATCAGAAATTTCAAAACGTTTGATTTGAAGCGATTGCGTTTCAACGAAAAATACGGCACTCCCGGAAGGCCTTTTGACTGCGATGATACGGAATTGATGCGTGGGATTTATATTCTTTTGTGGGGCGATATCTTTCCGGGGATGCATCAGAACAACTTCGGCTTTCTGAAACAATACCGTGGAGACACGGTCAACTCGTTCCATACGATGTTCGGACGTCCGATCCCGGAGCGGCCCGGCTTTTTTAACGGCGTGGAAAAATATGCTCCTTCAGAAGAACTCAGAGAGCAGGTGCGTATTTTCAGCAATTGCTGCAATTTGCTTGGGAACTACGTTGTTCTGCCCAATTTATCCGCCTGCCGGACAACGCTCAACTGTTACCGTGGCACCAACGGGTGGCGTGATTTTTTTGACCGTTTTCTCATTGAGCTTTATAAGGTTCAAACGGGATCAGAGGGACAGGATGAAACCTTAAAAAAGCTGATTCAGGTCAACGATTTCTGTTTCAGCTGTTTTACGGGTGAAACAGGTATGGCTCAATGGATAGAAAGACTTTTTCTCCAAGACTACTGTTACGATAACGCTCCCCGTCCCCGGGAGATTTTCCCCATAAATTACCACTGGAAAAACCTCAACGACCGGGAAAAATATTTTCAGGATGCCCGGCATTATATTGAAACAAGCTGCCGCATCATCAACAACCGTACAGAAAAAATGATTTCCCTTCTGAAAACACGGCTCAATTTCTGATTTTGTTATCACCCCGTATCGGAAACAGAGGCTTGAAAAAAATTTGCGGACATTGTTGAGAAGCAGTTCCGTTGAAGAAAAACTGCCCTTAATAAGACGGCAGTTCACGCCAAAGCCTTGAATAAAACCGGAACAGGTGTTATATTAACTGCTGCTTGAAGTGGGGGATCTGGAAAAAAAGTTGCCCGGCAAGAGAGGAAAATCCTGCACTTTTCCCCTTGCCAATTCATCCTTTAAGGTGTATATTATTACAACTTGATCTGGCAATAAACGATGTGTCCCGGAGAATCACTATATGGTAATGGCAGAAAAATTCAAATCCCGCTTGTTCTTTTTTTTCAAGCTCGCTCTGGCTGCTGCCGTTGTCTGGGTGCTTTTCAGCCGGGGACAGCGGGAAGTTATTGAAAGTTTGCGTTCCTTTGACAGCCGTTACCTGATACCGGCATTTATTTTTACTGTGCTGCAACAATTTTTCAGCAGTTGGCGGTGGCAGCGTCTTGCCGCTGTGCCCGGTATCAGTCTGAGTTTGCGTGAGGCTTTTTCGCTTACGATGCAAGGAAACTTTTTTTCCCTTGTGATCCCCGGCGGAGCCATCGGCGGCGATGTGGTCAAGATGGCGGTGGTCTGCAAGCGTATCCCCTCCGGAAACAGAATGGAAGGGGCTTTCACTGTCCTTATGGACAGGATCGTGGGAATGATATCGCTTTTTTCTCTGGCCTTGTTTCTGCTTGTTCCGGCAAGGGAATTGCTGCTCAGGATCCATTTCGGTAAACTTCCGGCGGATCCGGTTGTCAATACGCTGCTTATGCTGGGACTGGCACTTCTCTGTATCGGGGGATTGGGTGGTAGTGCAGTCATCTTTTTTCACCGGATATTGTTCCGGCTGCCCCTGATTTCTTTTCTGCTTGAAAAGAGCCGGAAATTCACTTCGGACCCCATTTCCCGGCTGACGGCGGCAACAGATGCCTACGCCTGCAGCTGGGTTCTCCTTGCTGCGATGGTAGTGCTGACCACAGTGTGTGTGCATCTGCTGGCGGTCATTCCCTTTTGCTTTCTGCTTTGGGGACTGGGGGTGAAGTTTTCATTATTTACAGTCGTCACTGCGGTGGTCATCGGCAATATTGCCGGTTTGATCCCTCTGTTTCCGGGGGGGATCGGTATCCGGGATCTGGTGACCGTGACCATACTCAGTGCCGGAGCCGTTGCTGCGGGGGAAGCCAAGACCGCTCAGCTTCTGGCGACGGCCATTATGCTGGTGACCAATCTGTCAGGCGGGTTGTTTTTTATTCTGGATCCCGGAAAAAAAAGGATAAAAGAGGTGTTGAACGATGAGCAGCAATGATTTTCAGCTTGAAATGAACTTTTCTGAAAAACAGAATCCTTTCCGCAAGGTCGTGGAACAGGGAACTTTTTCTTTGCTTATTGAAGGGCCCATCCCCGGCCCGCAGATGCCGCCGGAAGAGGCGGTGAAAGAACTTAAAACACTTGAAGAAGCTGTCCTTTCCATTGATGATCTGCCCTGCGGACTTGCCATTCTTGACCGGAACAGCAATCAGGAAGCCTGGAGCGGCATTGAATTCGCCGCCCACCTTGCCGAAGAACACCGGAACCGGCACGTTGTTTATCTTTCCGGACGCAACAGAAATATGAAAGAGATCGACCGGCAGCTCGCCATTGCCGCAAATGCCGGGAATATGAATATCGTCGCCGTATCGGGAGATCTTGATGACTCTCCCGAAAGAAGCGATTCAGGGGAAATATTCAAACATCTTGACGGGGGAAAAGGTTTTTTTTCCGGTGTCACCGTCAATCCCTATCAGTATGACCCCTGGGCACTTATGGCTCAATATGCAAAACTTGCAGCCCGACTCCTGGGGGATGCGGGGTTTTATGTCACCCAAATCGGCTGGGATACCCTCAAACTGCAATCACTTTCCTGGTTTCTGCTGACCAGGGCCCTCTATGCTCCCGGTTTTGTCCGTCTGCTCTATCTGACTCCGGAACGGATGAAAAATCTGGTGGAACTGAAAACACCCGGTATCATCATCGGCAAAGAACTCCGGGAAACCCTTGAAAAAGAGCTCTGTTACAGCCGCACTCAGTTTGAAGTGGCACAGCTTAATCGTTTGAAACTTCAGGCCGCTGCGTGCAAACTTATGGGATTCAGCGGGATCCAGCTTTGCGGCACCGATCATCCCCAAACTGCCGCTGCTGCCGCAAAAGTCATTGCTCAGGGGATCAGAGAATTCAAAACTTTTGAAGAGTTCCTTGAAGTTTACCGGGCTGAAGCCGCTGAATCGGAAATCAACTCATTCCATTTGCGTTTTCAGCTTTTTGACCGCGTCCTCAAACGGCCCTATCCCTTTGATGCCCCACCGGCTCCGACGGAACTCCCCGCTCCTGCCATTTCTTTCGGAGAAAAACTGGCTCTCAAATTTGCTGCAAAAGATGCTTTTTCCGACCGGCGATGCGGAGTGCCGACGGTAAAAATGTGTCCCAAACACAAAAGTACCGGCCCCTGCGGCGGAGTCAGGGATGACGGAAGATGTGAAAACGCAAAACAGGAATGTGTTTACCGTAAATGGTTCCGTTTTGCCGCCGCTCAGGATTCGCTGACGGGGATCGAAAAGGAATTGATGTGATTTTTTGAAGATTTTTATTTGATTTTATACGCTTTGTAAGATATATTAACAAAGCGTATTTTCCGGAGAACAAAAAACAATGGATCAGTATACCACACTTTATCTTGTCCGTCACGGCGAAACTGAAGCCAACGTGACCAATACTCTGCAGGGCCAGAGCGACGTGCTTCTTAATGAAACCGGGCTCCGTCAGGCTCAGCTTATAGGCAAACGCCTGCGTGAAAAACCCTTTGACGAGATCTGGTCAAGCGACCTTTCACGGGCAGCCGTCACAGCACAGGAAATAGCCGGAACACGGGAAGTGAAATATTCCACCTTGCTGCGGGAGTGGGATCTGGGGGAGTGGGTCGGCCTTTCCTGGAGCGACATTGCTGAAAAATACCCGGAAGAATCCCGGCAGTTTTCTTCCGGAGATCCGGAAGCCCTCGTCCCGGGTGGAGAAAGCCGACGCCGGTTTTATGACCGTGCCGCCCGGGTGCTTCAGTGGATCGTCCGGGACTTTTGCGGAAAAACGGTTTTGTGCGTTTCCCACGGCGGGTTGCTTCGGGCGATTTTTTACGCCGCAGCAGAAAGCAGATTTCACAGCAATTTTCTGCGGACGGACAATACCTGCGTCTGCTGTTTGAAATATGCTCACGCTTCCGGTAAATGGCAGCTCGTCTGCTGGAATGATACCTCTCATCTGGACTCACAGGCATTGAGTTCCGGCTGGTGACAACAAAAAACTTTATCTTGAAAGGAAAAATATTATGGAACAAAAAGTCAAATTCGGAGTTGTCGGTGTCGGTTCACGGGGACTGCACGCTTTCAGCAAGATGATCTGTGACCGCACTGACGCTGAGGTCGTCGCCTTTTGCGATACCAATGCCGTCCGTATGAAAACGGCGGCGGAAAAACTGAAAATTTCCCCCAACTTTTACTCTTCCATCACCGAAATGGTGAAAAATGAGTCCCTCGATGCCGTAGTCATCACCACCCCTGACTTCTATCACGAAGAGTGTGCTGTCGAAGCCCTCGAAGCCGGTGTCAACGTCCTTATCGACAAACCCCTTGCCACCAGCGTCAAAGGATGCCGCCGCATCATCGCCACTGCCGAAAAAACCGGCAAAACCGTTATGCTGGGCTTCAATCTGCGTCACAACGCTGTGCTCAAAAGATTGAAACAGATCATCAGCTCCGGCACTCTGGGCAAAGTATTTCTCATCGAAAACCGGGAATTCTATGACGGCGGACGCACCTATATGTCCCGCTGGAACAGAAGTTATGAATTCTGCGGCGGTCTCTGGATCCACAAGGGCAGTCACGACTTTGACGTTTTCCAGTGGCTTCTGGACTTCCCCAAACCGGTGAAAGTCAGCTCCTTTGCCGGTATCAACGCCCTGGACAAGGATCACA
The DNA here is from genome assembly GCA_045605205.1 of Victivallaceae bacterium. Lineage (GTDB taxonomy): Bacteria > Verrucomicrobiota > Lentisphaeria > Victivallales > Victivallaceae > UBA1784. The sequence continues at coordinate 14,341 of JAZUPO010000261.1, read as the reverse complement.
TCCCCTTTGAAGTGACTCCCGGTACTCCCGTGGGCCCCACCTGTCACGAATGTCCTTACAAAAAGATCTGTCCCGACATTTACGATATTTCCGACGAACTCGACCGCTGGGGCGATGAAGCGGCTAAACTGGACGGCTACAAAAAAGACCTCTGCATCTACACCTCTGATAAAACCGTTCACGACAACGGTATTGCTATGGTGGAATACGACAACGGTGCCCGTGCCAGCCATATGGAGTGCTTCGTCACCCCCATTTCCGACCGCCGTTACACCATTGTGGGCGAACTGGGCCAGGCTGAAGCCAGTTTGACCGACCGGGTGGTGACTGTCCGTCCCCGCTGGAGCAAAGAGACCATCACCTACAATATCCCCGACGAAGAAGGCGGCCACGGCGGTGCAGACCCCAAACTGCTGGATACCTTTATCAAGGTCATTACCGGAGTCCTTGCCAATACCTCCACCACCGAACACGGAATGATGTCCACTGCAGTGGGTCAGGCGGCAGAACTTTCACGGCGTGAAAACCGCACCGTCTTCATTGAGGAGCTTTTCAGGGATTGATCTGAACGATGAACGGGGAAATGATCCTGAAGGTCATACTTGCCATCGGGCAGACCTTTGTATTCTTTGCGGTGGGTGCTGCGGCAGTCAAGTTGAAGTATCTGGACACACGGGATGTGTCAAAGATCGGCAACTTTACGATGGATGTGATCTTTCCCTTTTGCTGTTTTGCCAGCGTTTTCAACGGTATGCAGGGGGCGGACCCGGTGGCAGTATGGCTGCCCCCGGTGCTGGGATTCGGTATTATGGCCTTTAACGCCATCATCGGGCTGGGATTACAGTTCGGACTGAAAAACCGTTCTGAATCCCGCCTGAAAGCCTTTCGGCAGATGGCGGCCATCAACAACTATCTCTTTCTGCCCCTGATCATCGTTGAAAATCTTTACGGCAGCTCCGGAAGTGCCTGTCTGATGCTCTTTTCCGTAGGATCTGCCGTGGGATTCTGGAGTGTCGGGATCTGGGTGATGTCCAAATTCGGACTGAACAAGGAGACTTTCAAAAATCTTCTGACTTCCAATCTGGTGGCAGTTCTTCTGGCAGTGGCTCTTGTCTGCTGCAAAGTGCCGGTGCCGGATGCCGTCATCAAGGTCGCCAACGGCGTAGGCAATATCGGTACCCCTCTGATGCTCGTTCTGACCGGGGCCTCCCTGACGCTTTCGGGGGCAAAACTTTTCCGGGAAGGGCGGGATGCCGCCTGGGGAGTTCTCTGCCGGCTCATCATCATCCCGGCTTTCACCGTGGCGGCATTAAAGATGATCCCGATGTCTCAGATGATCTACAATGTGGCATTGATTATCGCCCTGATGCCGACTTCCTGTGCTTCGGTGATCATTGTGGGGCAATATGGCGGTGATGTGGATTACTCCGGACAACAGCTGCTTTTGTCCACAATACTCTCTCCGGCGACCATCACCGGATTTCTCTATTTGTCAACTCTTTTCTGAAAATAAAGGAACTTACTTGTATGAAATTTTTGCTTGCTTTACTCTCTTTTGTTCTGATCTCCGGTATCAGTGCCGCCCCGGCAGCTCCCGCCAAAGCCACTGCTCCTGCGAAAAAAGCTGCGGCTAAAAAACGTGCTCCCAAGCGCAATGCGGTCAAAACCTATTACAATGCCAAATTCGTCAAAGGCGAATGGAACCGGGCCGACTGGGAAATGGTCCGCAGTTGGCGTTTCGACCACGATGCAGAGTTTCTCCAGCTGGAGAACTGCATCCAGAACAAGGTCCCCGAAGGTGTGAGCGATCAGGAACTTCAGGGAAAAAAAGGTAATTCCGGATACGCCATTATGCTTCTCAAGCAGAAGTTCAAAGGAAATACCGTCATCACCTGCAATATGGAATTCGACTACCGTATGGCTCCCGGCATCATCATTGCTCACGAACCGGCAAAATACGGCAAAGACAAACTGGAACTCCGGGAACATTATGAAGTCATCCTCTACGATGACGGCTTGAATCTGTGGCATCACTACTTTGAAAAAGGCAAACCCGATTCAAAAGATCCCAGAGTCATCAAAAGCGGCGTGGAACAGAAGTGGCGCAAGCAGTTCTGTTCCCTCGAAAAGAAATTCTACAAGCCCAAAACCAAATATGAAGTCAAAGTAACTGTCCGGCACACCGGCAGAGGTCCCCAGATCGAAATTTCCTGCGGCGGACGGATCATCAGCGGATACGCACCCAACCTCCCCGCCGGGGAATACCGCATCGGTCTTGTGGGATGCGAAGGCAGAAACCGTTTCTACGACTTCAAAGTCACCAACCGCTGAAAAATGTGTATGAAAACCCCTCTGGTAATCGTCCTTGACCGGTTGCGCAGTGCTCACAATGTGGGCAATATCTTCCGCCTCGCCGAAGCTCTCAATGCGGGCATCATCGGCTGCGGTGCAACCCCTATGCCGCCTCACCCGAAACTGGAACGTACCGCAATGGGAACGGACAAAACTGTTCCTTTCCGCTGTGTCCCGGAAGTGATGACGGCCATTACGGAACTCCGGCAGGCAGGATACACGATCCTGGCCGCCGAACCGGGGGGAGGCCCCGAATCCGAAGCCTGGCAGCGGGAATACACATTGCCTGTGGCAGTGATTTTCGGAAACGAGGCTCTGGGCGTTCATCCGGAAGCGGTAAAAATGGCAGACGGACTTGTTTCTCTGCCTATGGGGGGCTCAAAGGCATCCATCAATGTCAGCAATGCCGCCGCCGCCATTCTTTATGCCATTCAGGCACGTTCCGGGAAAGGAAAGCTACAATGAAAATCAAACTTGCCGGTAAAAATCTTGAAGATATCCGCTCCCTCCTGCCCCGTTTCGGTCTGACCGAAGATGACAGGGATTTTGAAATGATCATCTGTCACGGCGGCGACGGTGCTCTCCTGGGAGCAGAACGGGAATTCCCCGGTGTTCTCAAGTTTCCCGTCCGCGATGCGGCAACAGCCCCCACCTGTTCAGCCCATACCCTTGAAGAACGGCTGGAAAAACTGATTTCCGGTTCGCAGCAAATTTCCACACTTCCAAAATTGCAGGGAATATGGCAGAACAACCGGATATTGGGGATCAATGATATCTTTATCCATAACAAGATCTGCTGCGGAGCTCTGCGGTACAGCGTCAGGATCGACGGGGAACTTTACGCTAAAGAAATTATGGGGGACGGTATCGGTATGGCTACGGTCCACGGCAGTACAGCCTACTACCGCAGCATCACCCGTTCCGTTTTCCGCACCGGTCTGGGAGTTGCTTTCAGCAACGCAGCAGCAGAAATCAGCCACATCGTGCTCCCGGAAACAGCAGTTGTGGAAGTTGAGATCCTCAGAGGCCCCGGATTGATCATCGCTGACAATTCACCTGTCTCTGAAGTTTCAGAAGGCTCAAAAATCACCCTGAGCCTCTCTCAGGAAAATGCCCGCGTCTGCGGCATCGAAGAGTTTATGTGCCCCTGCTGCCGCAAGATCCGCCACCGCAAAGAATGTTAAAAAAAAGGTGCTGTTCCCGATAAAGGTCGGTAAAAGTGGTTGAGGGAGTTGGGGCGGGCCGAAACGTCGGCTTCGTTGTATTTGCTTGCCCCCCTTGTCACGGCGTAGTGCAACGAAGACGGAAAACCTTTTTCAGTAACGCTTTCAATTTTTGACAAAAAGTCAAAAATTAAAAGCGGTCTGTAAAACCTTTCTGGGAAAAATAGTTTTCTTACCTACCCGTAATGGGAACAGAGCCAAAATAAAAAGCGGTCTGTAAAAACTTTCCGGAAAATAGTTTTCTTACCTACCCGCCGATATGGGGGAAAATAACTTATTGCAAAACCTGTTTCAAAGATTATTCTCAAATTTTACTTTTTTTTTCAAAAAAAAAACAGCAGAATCGGATTTTTGTTTGTAATTTTATTGCTGATGTAGTATATTCTGAAATCAGTTAGATGATTGCTTCTTTACTTAAAAAAACTAATTATAAGGAGATGCTAATGAGTACACTCAGGATTCTTTCCCTGTTCGCAGCTGTATGCCTGGGCTCAGCTGCCGCACAAGGGGCGGAAAAGGTCACAACTGTAACGACTACTTCGACAGCAACGACCACAACATCAACTGTGATCACCAAAGTTGTGGTGCAGAAAAAGGAACCGGTGCAGTGGAAGCCATTTAAAGTTTGTGTCCTTGATTTTACAACTGTCGATATCAAAGGACAAAAACGTTTTCTGGATGAAAAAAACAAACCGATCTCCATCCCCAAGATGTCAACTTTGAACAACGCAGACCGTCTCACAATGAATGGCGTGATGCAGGGATTCGTCCGGATGATCGACGCTATGGACAGTGCCGATACCAACGAGGCAAACCGTCAGGCCCAAATCCGGGATAACGCTTTCAGCAGAACAAAGGCTCTTGCCCTCTACCGGTCCACTGTCCGCGGAGAAGCAAGACCTGTGGTCATCGGAGCGGAATATCTCAGTGCTTATCTGGGCAGACACGGTGATGTGTTCAGCTGTATGGATTCATCTCTTCTGACCGCTGCAATGCAAAAACTGCAGCAGTCCCCCGATTTCCCCAGGGATTTTATGCTCCAACTGGCAAAAGAAACAGGAGCGACCCATTTGATTTACGGTACTGTTTCCGATATCCGGACAAAAACAAACTCTTTCAAAGGCTACGGCATCGAAACAAAGACCACCACCTATCAGCTTGATGTTATTATCAAACTGGTCGACCTGGCCGCACAGGCCACCGTTTACAGCAATGTGTATACAGGCAGCTACCGGGAACAGCGTCCCATCAGCGGCAGACAGTTTGACAACAACATTTTCCAGAATTTGATGACTTCCGCTTTGGAACAGGCCGCCGAAGATCTTTATGACTGCTGCCGCCCCGGCCGTAAAAACAGGATCAAGGTCACTCCCCTTCCCTGTATGCTGAACGTAGTCCCTGCCGGCGGAATGTTTTTCAAGCAGGCCAATGCCGAAGTCTTTGTCGACGGGATGCGTGCCGGTTCCGGTAATTGTGTCTTTATGGTTCCCGCCGGGAAACACACTCTCGAAGTCAGAGCTCCCGGATACAAAAGCAAAAAGTTTGATCTCAACATCACTGAAGATCAAGTCATTAACGTAAAACTTGAAAAATAAAGGATCATTCCGGCAATGAATATCAAAAATTTCTTTTCTTTTATCTTTGCTTTCTGCCTGTTTTCCTTTTCTTTCGCTGCCGACAAACTGGCTGTGGCCGAACCTGTGGGAAAGTCCGGTGTCAATAAGGCTGATCTTGAAACTTTGTGGGGAATATTGGAGTCTTCCATCAACTCAAAAGAATACAAACTTATTTCCCGCAGTGCATTGAAGCAGATGATGACTGAAATCGGCCTGACCACCAGCTCCGATCTGGTGAATCTGAATTCCACCCAGAAAGCAAAACTCGGAAAACTCGAGGGCGTTAAATACATCCTCGTTTCAGAAATAGGCAAATTCGGTTCCCGGATGAACTGCACGATGCGGATCCTTGACTCATCCACCGGAGAGATCGACCAGGAAAGAACCGCCAATCTGCGTGTCAAAGATCTGGACGAACTGGCGGATAAAATCGAAGCTGCTTTGCAGACGATGCTCTCTGACAACAAGAAATCCAATGCCTGTGCCATACTGACACCCGTTATCCGCCCCAGAACATCCTCTTACCTCGCCACAGATTTTAATACCCGGCTTGAAGATGCTCTCTTGAACAACGGTGTCCAGCTGCAGAATCTGCAGTCCGTAAACAAGATCCTCAAAAGAAACAATCTTGACAAACTCTATGAACTTGAACCCAAGATGTTTGTCAAAGTGGGCAAACTTCTTGAAGTGAAAGTGCTGATCCAGGCGACAATTTCCCGTTTTGAAGTGATCGCCCGCAAATATTACGTGGAAGAAACAGGAGCACGGGGCGTCCGGTATACCGGTGTCATTGAAGGAAACGTCAGATTGGTTTCCGCTCAAAATGGCCGTCTCCTCGGCAGTATTCCCTTTGAAGAAACTGTCAAATTCCGTGAGCTGAGCCGCAGTGAGACAAGGGACTGGACCCTGGCTGATTACGGAAAATATATGATCAAAAGTGTCGTCAACAAAAAAATCGTTCCCAGATTGCTCAGAGTGTCTGCACTGACCGGTGAAAAATAATGAAAAAACTTTTTATTGAAATCAGTGCCGTCTGCTGTTTTACAGTGCTCTTTACCGGCTGTTCCTCTATCGTCAATTCGCACCGGCAGAAAGCCCCTATGCTGGAAGCCTATGCTTCCGGACAGAATGAGCAGGTTGCCCGGCATATCAGCGATAAGCTGAATTCAGACAAATGGGGCAACGTTGTCAATACCGGTGATGAAGTGATGTGGCGTCTTGAAGCCGGAAGCATCAACTTTCATCTCGGCAACTTCGCAGCTTGTATTGAAGAATTCAAAAAAGCCGAGGAACTGATCGCCGCTTACGATGAACGGGCCGTGGTCAGTGTCCGGGATGCCGGAAGTGAAGCCGGTGCCGCATTGAGCAATATGAATGCCCTCCCTTACCGCGGTTACTGCCGCGACAGGATCGCTTTGTCCATTTTCAAGTCTCTGGCTTATCTCGGTGTAGGCAGACAATCAGCTTTCCACGCCCAATTGAAACGGCTCCGGGAAGAACAGAAAAAGGTCATTCGGGATTACGAAAAGTTTTTCCAGGCTGAAAAAGCCGAACTGGCAAAGGCGAAATCCGAAAACGCTCAGGTCGTACAGGAAAAAAATCCTGATATGACTCCGGAACAGCTGGCAGCTGCCCCCCAAAATGCCCAGTGGGCCGAAAGTTTGAAAAGTCTGACCGCTGTCGCTCACAAAGGTTACGGCAACTTCCTCAATCCTGCCACCATCTTTCTTTCCGCTCTGGGCTCTCTCCGGGACGGCAGATATGACAATGCCAGAATCGACTTCCAGAGACTCTATGAGGCTATGCCGAAAAATCCCCTCTTCAGACGTTATTATGTTTCCGCCCTGAAAAAAGCAAACCGCCGCATCCCCGGGGCTCTGAGAAACACAAAACCCTTTGAATTCCCCCTGGATCGGAATTGCGTTTATGTGTTGTTTGCCAACGGCCGCAGTATGGCATTTCAGCAGATCAGCATCTATTTCCCCATTATGACCGCCTGGCCCACCTGTGAATTTTATACCCCGATGTTCAACAAGATGCAGGTCGCATCTGACGGCAAAAATCACACCGCTTTCCTTTTGGCAGATATGGATGCGATTATGGCTCAGGAGTTCCAGCAGAGACTTCCCGGCATAATTACAAGGATCATCCTGAGTACCGCTATCAAAGAAGCTGCTTACTATGCCGGTTTGGCCGCTGCCAATCAGATTTCAGACGGCGGAGCCAGAGCGATCGCTCTGGTTTCCGTTGCAGCCGCCGGAACGGCCTACCGCGTTGCGACAAACACGGCCGACACCCGCAGCTGGGAACTTTTGCCCAAAGAGTTTCAGCTGACCCAGTTTCCTATGCCCCAAAACAGAAATGTGACCATTGCTCTTGACGGGTATGCGTCCAGGAAGTTTTCAGTCAGGATCCCGGAACGGGCCGGTTCCGCGATCATCTATGTTTCCGCATTCAACGAAAACAACATCAAGTGTCACGTCTTTTCTCTGGAAGATTGAAAGAGGTTGTCTCGAAGTTGCAAGCATCAGTAATCATTTCAAAAGTGAGGTTGGTTTTTATGAATAAAAAAAGTTTTTTGGGGTTTGGTTTGCTGGCACTGCTCCTTGCCGGATGTCAGGATTCTGTCAACACTGTCGAAAATGCTGACAGACAGATGGTTCCCAATGTGATCCAGGACAGACGGTTTATCACTGACGGATTTCTTAAAGACCGTCTGGCATTGAAAGGAGTCACCGTTTCCAAAACAACACAGGGCTTTTCAAAAGTCCAGCTGCAGATCGTCAACATCAGAACCGGCGTCCTCGCTCAGGCCTGGAGCGGTATGACAGGGGAAAATCCCTACAAGATCCGTTACAAATTCACCTGGTTCACCAAAGACGGTATGGCCGTGGACACTTTGCTCTCTGATTGGCAGGATGCCACGATCATTCCCGGAGAAACCCTTTTCCTGCAGTCGGTTGCCCCCACTCTGGAATGTTATGATTTTCAAATCAGTTTGAAAGAGTCAAACTAAAATAAAAAGCGGTCTGTAAAAACTTTATGGGAAAATAGTTTTCTTACCTACCCGTGAATGGAACAGAGCCAAATAAAAAGGAAAATAAAAATGAAAAAATCCCTCTTTATGTCCGTTGCCGCTGCAGCTGTTTTTATGCTTGCCGGATGTGCCGAAGATACCCTTCTCCTCGATCCCAGCCGTGACAAAACCGGCATCCGCGACAACAACACCGTCAGTGCCGAAGAAATGCGTGAAGTCGCCGTCGCCGCCGTCAATAACCTTTTGAACAGTTATGTGTTCAAATCATTCCTCGAACGCTACCGTGCCGAAGCGGGCAAAGGCGATCCCCGGCCGATCCTGAAACTGGACCGCTGCATCAACTCCACAAGCGATCCTGATTTGAACACCGATCTTATCACTGACTTGCTCAACACTGAGCTGTTGAATTCCGGCCGGGTCAGGATCACAATGGCTGAAGGACAGGGCCGGAGCAAAGCCATTGCCCAGTCACGTGCTCTTGAAGATGATGATAATTTCAATCAGTCAACTGTTGCAAAACGGGGAACTTTGCTGGCAGCCCGCCTCATTCTCCGTCCCAAAGTCGATTCCAATGTGACTCACAGCGGCAGAAAACGTGTCGAAGTCAGAACATTCGTTCTTGAAATGGCCGATATCCACACCGGTATGGTCGAGTGGAAGTTTGTGAAACAGCTCGGATTTATGAAGAAAAAAGCTGTCGTCGGTTGGTAAGAGTGCCGCTCAAAAAGGATAAAATTAAGGTATCTTTATTATGAAAAACATCATTCCTTTGATCACAGCTGTCCTTTTGGGTCTGGCGGCCGTTTTCGCAGTCAGCAAAACTGTGAAAAGCAATGAAAAACCTGAAGAACGAAAAAAAACCGTCCTGATCGCCACCGGCGAAATTATGCCCGGTGAACTTATTCAGGAAAGCCGGGTGGGGGTTAAAGCCATCCCCGAAAGTGCCGCCCCCAAAAATTGCATCGACGCTGCCAATAAAGCCTTTACTTTCAATCAGCGTGCCAAGAGAAAAATCACCCACGGCGACTATCTGCTTTACGACGATATTGAGTTGGATCAGAGCAAGAGCCGTATTCTGGGTGAAGGACAGTGGGGCGTTTCAGTCACCTTTTCTGACGGAGTTCTGCTCAAGATGCTCCAGCCCGGGGATGATATCGCTATTATCGGTTCTTTCGTTTACAGAGACAAAATCAAAACTGAAAAAAATGCCGATGCTGAGGCAAAAGTCGTTACCAAAACTGTCACGGCAGTTCTTTACCCCCGGGTCAGCATTCTTGAGATCCACGGCAACAGCGTGCTGCTTTCCCTGCCCCCCGAACAGGCGATCGCCCTGACCGCGATCCAGAGCAAAGCAAAACTTTATCCTCTGCTCCGCAAGAAAAAGGATGACAGTGCCCTCAGCCGTCTCGACGGCGGTAAATTTGAAGACTCTGCTTTGACCGATATGATCAAAGGGCTCCAGAAAATTGAGATCCCGATGGTTCCTGCCGGTGTCAAGATCAAGGAGACGAAACGATGAAAAAATTTCTTTTGCTGGCCACTTTTATTTTTTCTGCGTTCCAGCTTTTGGCTGACAGCGAAAAAATCAATATGATCATCGGCTCCACCAAAAGTATCCAGGTCCCCTTTGTGATCGACTCGTATAAGATCATTCCCGCCAAAAGCGGCGTTATCAAGGTGGAAGCCACGGAGTCACACATCCGGCTTATGGCTTCAGCCATCGGCGAAGTGACTTTGCTTGTTTCCGGCGGCGGTATGCAGAAAGATTATACCGTCACTGTCCGTTCCGACCTGGCCAAGATCCTCAGAAAACTCAGAAACGATCTTGATTCACTGACTGAACTTGATATTTCAACTAATGAAGATCAAATCGTTATCCGGGGCAATGTTTCCGACCCTGAACATTGGAAACACCTGATGAAGGTGCTCCCCAATTACTCCGGGAAATGCGTCAATTTTGCCAAATTTGTCCCCTCTGCCCAGACGGTGATGAGATTGAAAAAAATGATCCAGGATGCAGGATATGTTTTCTGCAAGCCGGGAACTCAGCCCGCTCTCGGCGAATTAAGTATGTCTATGAATGCCGATGCAGTGATCATTACAGGAGAAATGCACAGCCAGAAAGATGTTGACAAGATCCGGCAGCTCCTTTCCACCCAGACCTGGCTGGTGATCGGCGGCAAAACCGATACTGCTCTCGGCAAAGTCCAGGGGATCGTCAACCTCTCTGTGATCGAAAGTGTCCTGCAGGTCGATATCGTCTATGTCGGTATCAGTGATTCTGATTCCCGCAAAGTCGGTTCCAATACCATTCCCGTGGGGAATTTTTCAGCCCAGGGGCTCTATGATATCGTCGCCGGCAAGGGCGGCGGCTCTGCCGTGATCAACGGCAATATGAATGCCACCGTCAAATTTCTTGCCGCCAACGGCGTTACAAGAACTTATAACGCTGGTCACGTCAGTTTTGCCAACAATGACCCCAAAGGCGGAACTCTGCACACCGGCGGCACCGTCTATGTCAAAGTCAACGGCGTGGAAAACGGCAGTCTGCAGAACATTGAATACGGTTTGAAGATCAATGTCAAAGGCGGCCTTATTTCTCCCAACCGGACGAAACTTACTCTGGATCTGAACAATTCTGCTCTTCTGGGCTCTGACGGCAGTTCCTATACACTCTCTCAGGATTCCACCAAGCAGACTGTTATTTGTGACCTCAACAAGACCATTGTGCTTGCCGGATCCAACAAGATCGTTCAGGATACCAGCAAATCAGGTTTGCCCGTTCTGCGTAATACCCCTGTGCTCAAATGGTTTGTTTCCGAAGATGTCAATTCTCAAACAGAAACGAAACTTCTTGTGCTCGCCTGTCCCCGGCTGGTGAAGTTCAATCCCGATGTTCAGATCAATATTCCCCTTGAAGAGACAACCGCCCCTGCCTACCGGGACGGCAAACGGGACAATCGTGTCCGTCAGGAGGAAAATAAACGCTACCGCGGTGCACTCGGCTGGCTCAACTGGTTTTCCTGGTAAACAGGAGTAATAAGGTATGGATAAGTTAAAAGTTACTCTCAACAATAAAGAGATCCTTGTCAAAGAGATCCCCGAAGGCAATACGATCATTTCTCTGGGCAGACATTCGGAATGCGATATTCTTCTGCCGGGAAGCGGTGTTTCACGCAAACACGCTCAAGTGCTCTCTGCCAACGGTCAGTTTTTTATTGAAGATCTGAACAGTACAGCCGGAACTTTGCTCAACGGAAAACCAATCAGTGAAATGACCCCCTTTTCACCTGATGATGTCATCCGGATCGGTGAATACAAGATCTTCCTTGCCGGAGAAAAAGACTCTGATGACGCCATACCTGCTCCTGAGGCAGAGAAGCCCGTTCCCCAGGTACAACCACCTGCTCCCGAAAAACGCATAAGTGCTCCCACCGCCGATTTCAAAAAGGAGTTTGCCAACGCAACGGTGCTTTATGAGCCGGAGATTATGAAGCTGACACGCTCCATTCACGAAGATATCCTTGAAAAATTGAACCTGTCAGAAAGTGCTCTCAGCGAAATAAACAAGTCAAATATGCGTTCAAAACTTGAAAGCTGCCTCGACCTGACTCTCAAAGAACGCCGCCACGAGATCCCCGTGAAGATCCCTATGGATCTTTTCAGACAGGCCTTGCTGGACGAACTCATCGGCTTCGGCCCTTTGTCCCCGCTGCTGCGGTCGCCTGTTATTTCTGAAATTATGATCAACGGCCCCAATGTGGTCTTTGTGGAAAGCAAAGGTAAACTTTTTGACAGCGGCGTGCGTTTTTTCAACGATCAGCACCTTTTGTCCATTATCCAGCGTATCGTGGAACCCCTGGGACGGCACGTCGATGATGCCAGTCCTATGGTCGATGCCCGTTTGCCCGACGGCTCCCGTGTCAATGCGATCATTCCGCCTCTGGCACTGCACGGAGCGGCTTTGACTGTCCGTAAGTTCGCGGATAAAAAACTTACCACCGAAGATCTGATCGCTTTCGGCAGTATGACCCGGGAAATGGCTCTGTTTCTCGAAGAAGCTGTCAAGGCAAGAAAAAATATTCTGGTTTCCGGAGGTACCGGTTCAGGCAAGACCACACTGTTGAACGTGCTTTCACTCTTCATCCCCGAAGATGAACGTGTCATTACAGTTGAAGACTCCGCCGAACTGAAGCTGACTCATCCCAATCTGGTCAACCTGGAAGCCCGGCCGGCCAATATCGAAGGAAAAGGCAGGATCTCCATCCGGGATCTGGTCATCAATACGCTGCGTATGCGTCCTGACCGGATCATCGTCGGGGAGTGCCGCGGTGCCGAAGCTCTGGATATGCTTCAAGCTATGAACACCGGACACGACGGTTCTCTGACCACCGCCCACGCCAATAACCCCAGAGATGTGCTGACCCGTCTGGAAAATATGGTAATGATGGCAGGCTTTGAACTGCCTTCAACAGCCATCCGGGAGCAGATCGCCTCCGCACTGGACATTATCGTCCAGCAGACACGACTGGTTGACGGTTCAAGAAAGATCGTCAAGATCACCGAAGTCACCGGACGTGAAGGCAATCAGATCCTGCTTCAGGATATCTTTACCTTTGAACAGACCGGTATCGACAGCCAGGGCAAAGTTCAGGGATATCATACCGCAACAGGAAATATTCCTGTTTTCATTGACGAACTGCGCAAAAGCGGACGGCTGAATCTGGATATGTCGGTTTTCGTACCGCAAGTGTGAGGATATTATGTACTGGAATTACATACTGTTATTTGTTGCAACGGGGTTGTTCTGTTTTATCGTGATAAATATGACAACCAGATACCTGCTTGAAAAGCTGGAGTTGAATTCCAACGCCCGTTATGAAGCGTTACGCCGTTTTATTTCTCCGCAAAAACTTATGCTGAGCAGAATCTTTGCCGCATTGATCTGCGGCTGCGTTATGTTTATTGTCCAGCTTGCTCTCGGTGTTGAACAGATGAAGATCGCTGTCCCTGTGGCCTGCGGATTCGGGATTGCCGGTTTCTTTGGAGTTTACTGGTTTTTTCTGCAGCAGTTGATCAGACGCAAAGCAGCGTTTGAAGCAAAGATCCTCGACTTTGCTATGGGGGTATCCAATGGTATGAGATCCGGTTTGGCTCTGGGCCAATCTATTGAGGCAGTTTCCAAACGCATCGGCGGCCCTATGCAGGAGGAGTTGAACACGCTGCTCCGGGAATACCGTCTGGGAGTCGATCTGCCCGAAGCCTTTGAAAGACTCCATAAACGGATGCCCTGTGAAGATTTGCATCTGCTTGTCACGACCATATCCCTTACTACCAAATCAGGCGGCAGTCTGGTCGAGGTTCTTGAAGAGATGGTCGTTACCATCCGTGCAAGGACAGACTTTCAGGAAAGACTTAAAAATATGACCGCTCAAGGCCGTTTTGAAGCATTTGCCATTTCTATGGCTCCTGTGGCGGCGTTCCTTTTGCTTTACTTTATTGATCCGGTTCTTATGACTCCCCTTGTAACAACGACCTGGGGGTGGCTGGCAGTTACCGGTGCGGGCGTGCTGGTCATCACCGGCTACTATATTCTCAAAAAGATCATCACTGTTGAGGTTTGATTATGATAGACAATAACATATTGATGTATGCGATCGTTTTTCTGGTGGTCTTTGTGCCTTATCTGTTTCTGAGCTTTTTTATGAACAAACCGACTCAGATGAAGGTGGATCTGGCCGGCAGAAATATTCCCTCTTTTTATAAAGCGACCTGGAATTTGCTCGCATATTTTACCGAATCCATCGGAGAATTGTCAGAAGGGCTTCAGCCGGAACGCAAGGAAAAATTAAAAAATGCCTTGATCGTTGCAAACATAAAAATGGATACAAATTTGATTTTTGCGGCCGAAATCGTGCTCTGCCTTTTTGCTTTGGTCGCAGCGACGATTTTTCTGCTGCTCCTGACCACCAATGCTGTTGTCATCGTCGGCGGCGTGCTTATTGCCGGTTTTGTGGGGTTTGTTTATCCCTCCACTGTCATTCTGAGTGAAGCTGACAAGCGGCAGACACAAATTATGAAAGCTCTTCCCTTTGCTATTGATCTGATCGGTT
>JAZUPO010000260.1:0-8017 GCA_045605205.1 Victivallaceae bacterium | reverse complement strand
ATAGCATGGAGTTTACTTTTTTAAAGACTTAAAGCTGAAGCTGTCCGGCAACATACCGGCTCTGCCGGTAGTTTTTTTGCGCTGAAGCAATGAAAAAAACGGTTCATATCACCTTTTGACAGGGATATGAACCGCTGAAAGCAACAACTGGTCACATCAGATGTGATAGACCGGTTCGGTCTTGCCGCTGCGGGCAGCACGATCGCAAGCGTCAAGCACAGCCATTGTTTCGAGAGCATCTTCAAGAGAGACAGGCTGTTCTCCTTCGAGGAACTTGACGATCTCTTTCAGGAGCATACAATAGAAAGGAATCCGGCAGGTCACTTCAGAGAATTTGAGAGTTTTGGATTCTGCGTGACGGATACAAGCTCCATACTTCCAGTTGGTGCGGGACATATCCACAACACCCCGGCGGCCGTCGCCGTAAACAACGTGGAAAACATAACCGTCACGATCTTCGGTCGCAGAAACGGCAACAGCTCCGCGGCCCATAACAGTTTCAAGCATTTCAACGGTGTGGCAGCCGTACCAGATCACAGAAGAACCGGCGGGAGCTGTGCCCACAGGGCCCCAGATGGTAGCAGAGCTGGCCTTGCCCCATTCCTTGACAGCAGCGGCAAAGTCAGCATCAAAACGCAAAGAAGAAGAGGTGAAATAACGCACATTGTTCTTTTTGGCGATTTCGACGATTTTCAGAGTATTTTCCCAATTATCGGCAAAAGGTTTATCAAGGAAAATGGGTT
The DNA here is from genome assembly GCA_045605205.1 of Victivallaceae bacterium. Classification (GTDB taxonomy): domain Bacteria; phylum Verrucomicrobiota; class Lentisphaeria; order Victivallales; family Victivallaceae; genus UBA1784. Next base: position 7,274 of record JAZUPO010000260.1, on the reverse strand, counting down.
TGCCCAGCGTGGCACACTTTTCAAAATATTCAAGATGCAGGGCCGGATCGTTGATCTCAAGCATAATAGCATCGCAATCGCCCACAGCATAGTCAAAATCGCGGGTCACTTCAACACCGATGGCTTCAAGAGTTGCCTGACGGGCATCCTGACCCTCTTCTTTCTGAAAGGCGGAAGGGAAACGCAAAGCCCGGGTGGCACGCAGACCTTCGATTTTCTGTTCGGCGGGGGTTTTGGGGTCCTGCATCAGCTGAGGCAGAGCCACAGAGTGGCTGGTGTCAAGACCGATAATGGCAACTTTGAAAATCTTGCTCATTTGTATAAATCCTTTCTTTATGCTTGTTGGACACTTCACATAAGGATAATATATATCCGCAAGTGCACAAAAGCAATTATTTATTTACAAAAAAGTTGTTTTTTTCAGCAAATGTTTTTGGGCAGAATGGAACCATCAAATCTCAAGAGTATCTTTTACTTTTCTTTCTTTTCTGCCAATATCTGTTTCACTTCTGCAAGCTGCTGAGAAACTTCTCTGAGTTCTTTGAGAAGCTGCTCCTGAGAGTTCCCCGGCTGTTCTTGTTGTTTTTCGTGACGGATGATATCTTCCATCGCAGCAACGATGATCCCCACCACCAGATTGAGAAAGATGTAAGAAGAAATCAGCATAAAAGGGATAAATACCCAACGGGCATAAGGGGATTTGACCGCCTCAACCGTATCCTGCCACCCTTCCATAGTCATCAGAGAAAAAAGAGAATAAAATGAGGAAAATAACGACCCGAACTGTTCCGGAGCGATTTTTCCGAAAAGAGTGGTGGTCAAGACGGCAAAAATGTAAAAGAAAATCATCAACACCAGAAACAGCCACCCCAGATTGGGCAACGCTTTGAGCATAGCGGAAACGATGATCCTCAAATTGGCCATTCTGCCGAAAAGCCGTGCCGTCCGGAAGATCCGCAACGCACGGACAACACGGCAACAGCTGAAAACACCGTTTCCCGGAATCAGCGACAAGGCGACAATAACAAAATCAAAGTTGTTCCAGTTACTCTTGAAAAAAGAAAATCTGTAAGCATAAAGTTTCAAAACAAGTTCAAGCACAAAGATCCAGACAAAAACGCGATCAATGATCCAGACTCCGGATCCAAGAAGCGTATTCCACCAGGAAAAAGTTTCAAGCCCCATTGTAAGTGCATTGAGCATAATAAGAACAATTATAAAATTCTGGACCCTGTCAGATTCAACAAACCTTTTACATTTTTCACGAAAAGAAAGCATAAAAATATCCCATTATTGATTCGTCTGTTTGTAAAGGAAATAATATAATATCAGCTGAAGGATTTTTCAAGCACTATGGTAAACAAAGAAAAAATCCCTTCCGTACAGAATTTTTTAAAAGAAGACCCCTGTTTTGAATTTTGCGGATTGAAAAAAAACCTTTTCTCAAGTATATTATATCAGGTTTCGCAGAAACAGAACCGAAACTGTACTTTTCAAAAAAAATTATTCTTCGAGGGAAAAATCTATGCAACGGGTTTTGTCAATACAGGATATCTCTTGTTTGGGCAAGTGCTCTCTAACTGTGGCACTGCCAGTTATTTCCGCAGCCGGCATTGAAACGGCGATTCTGCCCACGGCTGTTCTTTCTGTGCACACCTGGTTCGATTCATTTTCCTTCCACGACCTGACAGATGAAATAGATCCCATCTGCCGCAACTGGCAGGAACACAAATTTTGTTTCGACGGAATTTCCACCGGATATCTCGGTTCTTTCAAACAAATCGAGCTGGTCGAGGATATCTTTGCCCGTTTTGAAAAACCCGGAATGCTCAAACTGGTGGATCCGGTACTGGGAGATCACGGTAAATTTTATGTGGGATTCGATCCCAGGTTTGCCAAACGGATGGGGCAGCTCTGCGGCAAAGCAGATGTGATCGTCCCCAATCTCACTGAAGCAGCTTTTATGCTGGGTGAAGAGTACAAAGGCGGGCATTACGATGAGAAATATATTCAGGAGCTTATGAAACGTCTGGCTGATCTGGGAGCTCCCAATGTGGTCATCACCGGTGTCAGCTATGAAAAAGGGAAATACGGTGTTGCTGCCTGGAATGCTGAAAAAGAAGAATACATCACCTATTTCGGCGAGGAACAGCCCGGTTCCTTCCACGGCACCGGAGATCTTTTCTCAGCAGCATTATTTTCAGCACTGATTTGCAAGCAGCCGATGCTTCAGGCTCTTGAGACAGCAGTTGAATTCACTGTCGAATCGATCAAATGCACCTTGCAGAACCCTGACCATATCCCCTACGGTGTGGAATTTGAGCGTGCCATTCCGGTGCTCTTACGCAAACTGGGCAAGATTTGAATTCAAGAAAAAATCTTTCAGGAGATAAAAAAATGACTTTTAACGGCTATCCGGTTGTTGATTCCGGAAAATTCGATGATCCCACTCTGACTCTGGCTGCCACTGAAATGGCCGCCCTCACACTCCAACGTTTCGGCCGCCCGGACACTTCCTGGCAGGTTGCGTTTGAACTCAATGAAGCTCTGCCCTCTTTTGAAGTGACTTTCAAAGAATCGACACTTACCGTTTCCGGCCCCACAGCAGTGGAGATCCTTTATGGTGTGTATGATTTTGCCGAAAAATTCCTGGGCTACTTTTTCTTTGAACCCGGCAGAGACATCCTCAACGGCAAAGGAGCCGTTGACCTGCCCCAGGGCACCCTGATCCCCGCCCGGGCAGTTCCCTTCAAAGTCCGCGGCTTCGTCCAGGAGTATCCTTTTGACGAAAATTCACCTCAGCTTGCCGACTGGATGGCCAAAAACAAACTCAACTTCCTCAACGTCTGGATGAAATATTATGACGGTCTGGATTATCAGGGCCGGGAAGCATTCCGGATCAGAGGCATTGAGATTCAGAGCGGACACCATAACTTCGATTACTGGATCCCCGCCCCAAAGTATCACAAGGATCATCCTGAGTTTTTCGCTGAAATCGACGGTGTCCGCATAAAACCGGAAGCCGATGAAAATGCCCTTCTCCTGGGCAAACAGCTCTGCACCACCAACAAAGCCCTGCGTAAAGAGATCGTCAACAATATGGTGAAATACATTGAGAAAAACCCGGAACTCAAATCCGTAGCTCTTGTTCCCAATGACGGTTTCGGCTGGTGCCAGTGTGAAGAATGTTCAAAATTCTACGACAAAAGCAAGCACGGTGAACTTTATTCACTTTCCACCCACGTCTACATCGCCGACCGTATCTACCACGATATGGTACAGGATGTAGCCGGACAGCTGGCAGAAAAACGCAGTGACCTTGACCTTTATTTCTGTGCCTATATCAACTACTGCCGCCCCACTGAAAACTTCAAACTCACCCCCAATCTGACAGTGATGATGGCCCCCTACTGGCGGTGCATCAACCACAGGATCGATGAAGAGTGCCCCTTCAACTCCCGTTATGCCGACGACATCAAAGCCTGGTGCGACTGCAAAGCAGGGGGTAAAGTGGTGATTTATGAATACTATATGGGAGTCAACTTCTATCTCTCCCTGCCTCAGGTTTTCCACCGGACACTCTTCCAGGAGTGTGCCTGGTATGAGTCTATCGGTGTTGACGGCATTGCGACCCAGTTCCACCCGCCCCACTGGAGCGTGTACGGACTCAACTTCGTGGCAATGGCCAAAGCACTCCGGGGAGAAAAGGAAGAAGAAGCCGTACCCCGTATGATGCAGGCCCTTTTCGGCGAAGATGCCGCTGAAGCTGAAGCGTTTTACGCCCATATGCGTTCCATTACGGACTCGACCGGTCCCTGCCACGTGACCTATCCCTACGCCCTTTTCAGCAGGACGGATATTTCTCTCTACGCCAAGGCTGTCAAACTGGCAGATGCTCTCAAAGCCAAAGCCCCCGACAACCGTTTCCGCCAGGAATTGCGGATCTGGACAGAATATCTCTACCGGTACAAATCCCTCTTTGATGCCTTCCACGCCGGATGCGCCGGAATCAGAGAGATCGACGCCCTTCTTGAATGGGTCCACTCCCACAGAGACAGCCGTGTATTCGTCCACGCCCGTTTCGATCCCTACTTTGAAGCCTGGCGCAGTGCCATCCGGCAGGGGAAAGAATATCTCCACTTCAATCTGGACTGGGAAGATGACTATATCCGTCAGCACAAACTTACTTTGAACGGAAAATAAGATTATGCCCCACCGTTTTCCGCCTCACGAGGAACAACCTCAGGTTATGATCCGGGAGTTCGAGGGGGACATCGTCCCCTTTGACCCGGAGGTGCTTCAAACCCGCCTCATCGGCTGTTTTCTTGCTGCCGGTCTGCGGGAGTCTGTGGATCTGCCTCAGGATATCGTCCTTGCTGTGGAATATACCCTGCGGAACTCTCCCCGGAGCGAACCCGTTTTCGGACGGGGAGAACTGGAACGGGCCGTCACCCGGCTTCTGGAAGAGATCGGTTTTCCGGAAGTAGCACGGCTCTACCGCTCAGGGACAGGTACTGAAAACGAGATTTATGTCACTCCGGAAAAAGAAACTTTGAGTCAGATGCTCAGAGGACACATTGGTGTTTCCGGAGAACTTTTCAACAAAGTCATCAAAAAAGTCATTGAAGGTGCCGGAAAGTTGGAAATCTCCCGGGCACCGGCACATCTTTTTCTGGAACTGGCACGCTATTACGAAAGAGAACTGGAACGTGAAAGCACCCGCTGTTCCGTGGAACGGACTACTGAAATCACCATTTCCCGCAACGAGATCAATGCTATGGTTTCAGCTCCGGCACAGGAAATGATCGCTCAAGGCATATTGCGGATCGACGGTGTCACGACTTTGTTTCCCTGTGTTCATCTTTTCTTCCGTATGGAAGAATTTGCCAAAAGCAACCACCTGACAGCGCCGGTTACAGAGCTCGAAATAGAACCTTTGCTCTACGATGCAGGGGCAGTTCTGGCAGAAGTTCAGAAAGAAATAGAACTTCGCCTCAACCGTCCTTTGCCGGTCATTCTGGCGGTTCCCGATATGTTCGACTTCATCGCCGCCTGGGCAGCAGGAGACCGGGAAAAATCCGGTAATCTGGCCACGGAACTCGGCAGCGTGCTCTGTTCCTCTTTTGCCAGAGGTGTCTATAAACTCAATCTGAATTGACATATTATGCTGAACTATCTGCAAATCGACAATTACGCTCTGATTGAACACTCAGAAGTGGAGTTCTTTCCCGGATTCAATGTTATTACCGGCGAGTCCGGTGCCGGAAAATCCATTATGCTGGGGGCCCTTGCCTTTCTTACCGGTGAACGTACCGGGCAGAATATATTACGTACAGGTGCCCGGAAATGCAGTGTCAGTGCCCTTTTCACCGTTCCGGAAACGCTTCGCAAATATGTATTCTCTCTTCTTGAGGGCTCCGGAATCGATTTTGATTCTGCCACCGGCGAACTTTCCCTCAGGCGTGTATTGACTTCAAGCGGCACCAGGCAGTTTGTCAACGATCAGCCCTGTTCAGCCAAATTGATCTCCGACCTGACCGGCTGCCTGATCGACCGTCAGAAGGTCAACGAACAGCTTTCCTTACAGCAGCCTGCCCGGCAGCTTGAACTCCTTGACCGCTGTGCCGGAACAATCGATTTGCGTGACCGGTGTGCCGCTTTGTGTGAAACCCTCAAGGCTCTCCGCAAAGAAGAAGAGGAGTTTCACCGTACTCTCCCCAATGCCGCCGAAGCAGACAGACTGAAACTTATGGTGGATGAAATCGCCGCCGTTGATCCGGCTCCCGGGGAAGACGATGAACTTGCTGACAAATTCCGTATGGCTTCCAATGCAAGAGAGATCATCGGCACTTCAGAAGCCCTGGTGCAGCTGCTTTCAGAATCCGAAAGTTCCATTGCCGATCAGCTGGGGAGCGTATTCCGCAAACTGGACGAACTGACCCGTCTGGGAGCTGAATGTGAGGAAATGTATTCAGAATGCAGTGTCATTCAGGAAAGTGTCACACTTCTGGCGGGCAAACTGTCAGTTCTTGCTTCAAAAGTCGATCTTGACCCGGAAGAACTGGCAGCTGTTGAAACGCGTATGGGGGAAATATTTACCCTGAAACGCCGCTATGGCCCCTCCCTCGAGGAACTCTTTATCAACCGTCAGCAGGCAGAAAAGGAGCTTGCCCGGTATAACGCTTCTGCTGCAACAGCCGAAGAGTATGCAAAAAAAATCCGGCAGGTCGAAAATGAACTGACCGGAGTCTGCAAAGAACTTTCAGCAAAACGGCAGAAGTCAGCCAAAGATTTCCTCAGTAAAATCACAGAAAAATTGAAATTTCTCGGTTTCGGGAAATGCCGTTTTGAAGCCTCTTTCACCCCCTGCCCCCCCGGGCCGTCAGGAGCAGATAAATTTGAAATGCTTTTTTCAGCCAATGCGGGCTCTGAAGTGCTTCCACTGCGTAAGATCGCCAGCTCCGGAGAACTTTCCCGTCTGATGCTGGGCTTGAAAACCGTCCTTGCCGATGCAGACGATGTTCCTACGGTGATCTTTGATGAAATCGATATGAATATCGGCGGAGAAACAGCCAATGCCGTAGGCACAGAACTGCATACTCTGGGAAAAAGCCGTCAGATCATTTCCATTTCTCATCTGGCTCAGGTGGCAGCCCGGGCGGATCATCACTTCAAAGTCACCAAGCAAAGCGAAAATGATCTTGTCCGCAGCAGTGTCGAACTGCTTGAAGATCCGGAAACAGAAATTGCCCGTATGTTGGGTAATACTTCCGCTGCCCGTCAGCACGCCAGAGAACTGCTGAAAGAACTCAAAAACACATAATCTCCGCGAAAAATCTGTCCTGAAGATAAATTTTTCTTAAAAAAGCCCTTATTTTTTTCCAAAAGAGCTTGACAAACGAATAAATACGGAGTATATTAGGTAATGTCGACAGGTGCGAGTGTAGCTCAGCTGGTAGAGCATCACGTTGCCAACGTGATTGTCGCCGGTTCGATTCCGGTCACTCGCTCCATTTTTTTTTGTCTTTTTCCCGCTGAGTAAGTCGGAGGCCAAGCGGTCTTAGGAAGACAAGTTAAGGTGACAACTCCTTGGCCCACAGAACGACATGGCTACGATCCGACTTGGTATTTTTTTATCGGGGCAAAAAAAATGGAGCGAGTGACCGGAATCGAACCGGCGACAATCACGTTGGCAACGTGATGCTCTACCAACTGAGCTAAAGTCGGAGGCCAAGCGGTCTTAGGAAGACAAGTTAAGGTGACAACTCCATGGG
>JAZUPO010000259.1:0-13696 GCA_045605205.1 Victivallaceae bacterium | reverse complement strand
TCCACCCCGCTTACTTGTGATGGCAAAGTGGACAGTGCTGCACTGGCAAAACTCGTTGAACACCAGATCAAACTGGGTATCAAAGGTTTGTTTTTGGCAGGAACCGCAGGGGAAGGTCCCTTTTTGCCCGACCGCGAACGGATGCGTTTGGCGGAATTGACTGTACGTTATGTCAATAAACGGATCCCTGTGGCAATGCAGATAACCGATAACTCCGCAGAACGGATGATCGAAAATCTGGAACGCTATCAGGATTGCGGTATTGATATAGCGGTGATCGCCCCGCCCTTCTTTCAGCTCAACGCTGCCGCAGGAGATTTCATTTATGACTTGTACAAGACGGTGATCGATGCCAGTCAGATACCGGTGGGTATCTACAACCGGGGCAAATTTTCCAGCGTAATGGTGGAGCCCGGAGTTTTGGAAAGGATCCTTGATGACCCCAAAGTCGTGCTGTGCAAAGATTCTGCCTGCCAACCCGAATTTACTGAAGTGCTCCTGGCAGCCAAAGCCCGCCGCAACGGAGAACTTGCCGTATTGACCGGCGATGAATTTGATTGTGTCACTTACCTCAAAGTCGGTTACGACGGCGTCCTGTTCGGCGGCGGCTGCTTCAATGGGGCTTATGCTGCTGAAATGTGCCGTTTGGCGTATGCCGGAAAATTCGATGAAGCCCAGGCCATTCAGGAACATCTGGCCGAAGTGATGTACAAGGTCTTCGGCGGCAAAAATATCGCTTGCTGGATGGCGGGACAGAAAGAACTGATGGTGCGTTTGAATGTGTTTAATACCGCCAAAACTTATCTGAATTATCAGCTCACTGAAGAGTGCTCCAGGATGATCGACGAAGTCATCCGCGACGAAAAAGATTGGCTTTTTAAATAGAGGTAATTTCAAAAGTCATTCGAAAAATAGCAAAGATGCCATTCGCAAAGAGCTGCAAAGGGTAGTTTGAGCCTGCTGCCTGCAAGGCAACAGGTGAATACGCTCCCTTTCGCAGATCGAAGCGAGGGCACTTTGATAATTTTGAGGAGTTTTGGAATTGGCTCAAATAAGCAAAAAATAGATCAGGTGCTTGCGGAAGCTCCTGATCGGCAATGGAGATTTTTTTATGATCCCGAGCGACCATTTTGTAAGGTTTTATAACGAAGTTTTCAAGTACTTGGAAAATAAAGGACACGAACACCTGGAAGATTATTTTCTGACGATCAGCCGTCATCAGGAAACCCATTGCCTGAAACAGTTCAGTGAAGGCGGTCTGCAAGGAATGTACGACTACTGGATGATGATCAAAAAAGAAGAAAATTGCGATTCCGATAAATTTATCGAAAATGGTCGTTTCGGCAAAGTGCTCAAAAGTTTTATGAGCGGATGTCCGAGTTTATCCAAAGTACTGGATAACGATGCCGGAGCCTGTCCGCTTTATTGTTATCATTGCCCCGGCTGGGTATTGCCGCTGATGACAAAAGTCGGCTATTACTACGTGTATGACCTGATCAGTCTGGATATGCCCCGCTGTCAGACAACGATCTGCGAACACATTGAAGATGCCCGCGCCCAGCTCAAACTGGTATTGAAACGGCACAAGGGTGACAGAACACTGGTCAAGTGGAATTTTCCTGAAGAAGAGTCAATTGAATGAAAGGCTGAAATTATGACCCCCGAAGAAATGCGTTATTGCTCCACCGGTGAAGTACATCTTGATTTTCACGGCAGCACTTATATCGGTTTGAAATATCTGTTCGATCATTTTGGTATGGAAGCTGTGGATGAAGTTCTGACCAACACGGCCCAAAAGGTTTACAGATCCATTTATGAACGCTTGCAGCGTGGAGATTCCTCGGAACTCATCTGCCACTGGCGTTACTATCTGGAACGCGAAAAGTGCGATTTTACGCTGACCGAAAACCCGGATGGCACCGCAGTTTTGGAACTGCGCGAATGTCCGGCACTGCGCCAGCTTGCCAAAGAAAAGATCGATGACCGCCCGCTGATCTGCCACGCCACAGATCAAATGAATAGATCCTGGTGCGAAAATTCCCCCTTTGAGATCGTTGTTGAACATCTGGAAAAGGGCTGCCGTCAGACTTTGCGCCGCAAGGAGGTCTGATATGATCCCCAGTGACCATTTTGTAAAGTTTTACGCAGAAGTTTTCAAGTATCTGCAAAAAGCAGGCGATAAATCGCTCAATGAATACTACGATACCATTGCCCGCCACCAGACCACCCATTGCGGAAAACTTTTCCGCGAAAAGGGCCTGGCGGGGATGAAAGAATACTGGGATCACATTATATTTGAAGAAAATTGCGATGCAGATGCGGTGCTGTGCGAAGGCAAATCATACACCTTTTATATGCACGGATGCCCCAGTTTGGGCAAAGTACTGGATAACGATGCCGGTCCGTGCGATATTTACTGTAAGCATTGCCCCGGGTGGGTGCTGCCGGTGATGACCGCAGCCGGATTTTACTGTGTATACGATCTGGTACGCAGCGATATCCCCCGCTGTATGTTCAGAGTTTTTGTTGAACTTGACGAGGCCAAAAAGTATCTTGAAGTTGTCAAAAAACGTCACAACGGCACTCCCGGATCAGTATTTTGCAATTTTTGACCGGCAAGGCAATTTCAAAACTGAAGTCACTGTTCCCGATAAAGGCTGCAAAAAGTGGTTGAGGGAGTTGGGCCTGGGAAAAAGGCCCAATGTCGGCTTCGATGAAACCGGCAGCTGTAACGCAGCTGCCATTTTCCACGATCGGTCGATCTCAAATCGTTACAGTGCAGTAAAATAAAGACGTCCCCCTTTTTTTTCCCCTTGTCGCAGCGTAGGATCAAGGATATTTATTTCACCTGTCCATATCAAAAAAAGAGCCTTTTCAATAAAAGCTGCTGCAGAAAAATAAAATTTTTTTTGCCAGACTATTGACATTGTCAGTTTGCGGATATATATTATTCTATGGAAGTTACAAAAAGAATTTTATCTGAACAAAGGAGACACTTTTATGTATAAAAGGATGTTAGGCTTGTTGTTTCTTTTTCCGTTGCTGCTTATGGCAGCAGAAATCTCTTTCACGGTAGATAATCCGGGAAAAATCAAGGGGAAACGCATCATCCGGGCAGCCATTCCCTTTCCGGCAGGTAAATTCCGCACGGCGGATGATTTTGGTGTTTTCGAAGCCCAAAAACAGTTTCCCGCCGAAATGACTGTACTCAACCGGTGGCCGCTGGATCAGTCGCTCCGCTGGATCTCGGCAACGTTTGAAGCTGAACTTTCCGGTGCCCCGCAGCAGAAATTTCTTCTCAAAACCGGTGTCCGCCCCTTGCGTCCCCGGCGGAGCACTTTTTACAAAAACTTCCTGTACAAGCCCTATTTTATTACTGCTTCAGGCGTCCGCTACGAAGCGGGCAAGCCGGAAAAAACAACCATTGTGGAGTCCAACGCACTGCGGCAAATGATCAAAACGGAAGGTTTTTTCCGCAACAGTAAAAATGAACCCTTCTGCCGCTGGATCATACGGCAGGAGTTCAAAGCAGGTGAAAGTGAAAGCAAACTCTATTTCACCTTTGTGATCACCGGCGATGAAAAAAGCTCCCGTTTTCAGGATATAGGCATTGAATTCCCCGGCAAATTCAAAAAAGGTGCCTTCGGCGGTTTCAAAGGGGATGCTATGAACAAATATCTGCTTCAGTATGAATACGATAAATATCTTGTCGCTTCCCGTTTTTCTCCGGCCCAATGGCAGAAAACAGGCAACGGGAAACACGCTCCCGGCTGGGCGGCGGCTGATGATTTCCGCATTTCGGTTGAAGACTTTGCTGAAACATTCCCCAATGAACTTGAGATCCGTCCTGACGCTGTGGTCTACCACTTCTGGCCTGCCCACGGTGTCAAAAATCCGGAATTCAAAGTCACCGATGCCAACAGGCAATATCTCCGTTACTGCCACGAAGGAAAAGTGCTGGACTTCACTGCACCCGAAAAATATTGGAATGTGGGCAATAAGCATATCCACCGTTATTTCAAAGAAGGACGTATCGAGTCCCCTATGGGGGTTGCCAAAACCGCCATATTACGTGTCGATCCCCAAGGGGGTGCCCGGACCGTTGAAGCCGATTTTCTGGTTCTGGTCGATCCTGTCTGGCTCTGTGCTTCCGGTGTGTTGCGAAAGATCCATCATTACGACCCGGCACAATTCCCCGAAGAAGAAAAATTTATCTACTCCTATTATGCACTGGAACGGCACCTTTCCCGGACGACGACGGGGGGAGATTTCGGAAAATGGAACTATGGCGACTCCCACACCTGGTGGAATCCGGAACTGAAGCGTTGGGATGATTTCTACCGTACCTGGAAAGGATATCACCACTCATCCGGCTCATTTCCCTGGCTGCTCGCTCTGCGCAAAGGCGACTTTGAACTTTGCCGCTGGGCCATAGATGTCTCTCTGCATCTTATGGATATCGACATTTGCAACTGGTCAGACGGGGCCCCGGTTTCCAAGGACCCCAAATTGCGCTGGCGGACCAAAGTCAAAGGTGCTCTCAATGACTACAAAGGCCTTTCACACTGGCACGCAGGCGACAGAAATCCTGATTACAACAGCCAGACTGAATTTGCCATTCTCTACACCTGTATCACGGGGGATCCCCGGGGCCTTGATGTGGCAAAGATGTGGGGTGAAACCGCTCTGAAACGCACCTACTGGGGCCTTTACGGCCGTCAGGCCACAGGGACTATTTCTGCACTGACAGATCTGTGGCTCGCCACCGGCGACAAACGTTATCAAAAGCTGATCGAAACACAACTTGCCAATATGGCAAAGGTTCAGGTCAAAAAAAATCAGCCCCTTTCTGCTAAAGTCCACGAAGGCGGATTTCTCGGCTGGCCCAACTATCAGCCGGGGATCCAGAAATATTATGAAGCGACCGGTTCCCCCGTTGCTGCTGCCATTCTCAAAAAATGGGCAAAGAATGTTGTCGGGGGGAGAACGTTCCGCAGTGACGCTATGATGGTCGATCTTCCCATTTACGGTTGGCTTCTGACAAAAGAGAGTGACTATCTGCGTTATGCACAATGGTTCAAAGAATCAGGAATGGCATTGACTTATGCTTCTCCCACCGGTCAGCATTTGCTCAACTCTTTCCACCACTTTTTCCTTGAACGTCTGCCTTTCTGGATGTGGATGAAAAACAGATGCAAAAAAGAGATCACGCCCCTTGCCCCGGGGAACAGCTGCAGCCAGTTCCCCTATGCGATGGCAGGCGGCACTTACCCCAAGGAAGGCAATTATACCATCTTTCTGAAAAGCGATGGCAAACCTTTTGAATTGAAATGCGGTCTGACCATCGGCAAACCCGGCAAGGGAACAGCCGAACTTCTGGGACCAGACGGAAAGATCCTGTGGAAAAAAGAGTTGAAGCCCGACAAAAAGAAAACGGTCGATTTTTCACAAAAGTTTTCCAAAGTCCCCGCTGGTGTCCTGACGCTCAAAATCGGTCCAGCCATCTGTGCCGTTGCTATGGAGTGCCGTCTGCCCCGGGTTGCCCGCCCGGAGGTCCATTACAATCAAAATTACGGCTGTTCCACCTGGGCTTTCAGAATTCCGGCACCAGGAACCCTTGTCATTGAAGCTGAAAGAGTTATGAATATTTCTGCAGCTTTGCAGCTTGAGTCTCCGGAAAAAAAGTGTGCCGGTATTTTCAGATTTCCCCTCCCCTTCCGCCACCGTCCGGGTGATCCTGTCAGAAAAACAGCCTCTTTCAAAGTCACGCCGGGGATATGGGAATTGAGGGGATTTTTCGGCACATCGAAATTCACACTCAAATTCAACGGCAAAAAGATCCCTTATGTTGCACCGGGAAAAGAATTCTGGTTTGACAAAGAGTGATCCGATTTCAAGTGGATGAAATAAATATGGTCAATTCAAACGATATCCAACGCTATATCCTTTCGCTGGTCGAAGAACTGAAAACGCCCGGTGTCAAATTGCCCGGAGCCAGACAGATCGCCGACACACTGAAGTGCAGTCTGCTTTACGTTCAGGGCGTTTTGAGAACATTGACTCAATGCGGTGTTCTTGAATCATTGCCCCGCTCAGGAACATACATCAGAGAAAATTGGGATCAGCGTATTCTGATGAATAATCTGGTTATCTACTTTGAGGGGCAGCCCCATTTCCCTGTACTGAAATCTCTTTTTGAAAAAGAGTTTCCGGAGTTTTACTGTTCGGAACATTTCAAAAACGGTAATATCGAACTGAAAGTCACTCACAGCGTTTTGGCAAGCCGGGATGATTACGCGGACCTTTCCGGAGTCTTCGACCAGTGCTTTCCCGACAAAAGCATCTTCTATCAGGAACAGCTGAAGAATTTTTACCACAATGGCAAATTGATCGGCATCCCGGTTGTCTTTTCTCCGGCAGTCATCTGCTGCAACAAAGAAATTTTTGACAGAGCGGGAGTCGAGCTCCCCCGGGCGGACTGGAGTTTTGATCAATTTTACGATACTGTCTGCCGTCTGCGCAAAGCGCTTCCTCCGGAATGCGGTGTCATCAATTTGAAAGCCATCCATAACTGGTGGTTTTACTGCATTACCGCTGCAGGAGGTGAAATTCTGGACCATTCGGCTCAAGATTCAGTAGCCTTTGATTCCCCGGCCGCCATACGGGGATTGTGTGCATTGCGTAAATTGAAAGAAGCATTGATCTCTGATGAAGGAAAATTCCTTACCGACAAACAATGTTTTTCAGCCCAAAAACTTGCTATGTTTATGGGATTCCGCCAAAGTGTCGTGCATTTCAAAGAATTCCCCACTCACCTGGTCAATCTTCCTGTTATGGACGGAAAACGCACCAATATTATGGGCGGTGATCTGCTGGTGTTCCGGAAAGAGTGTACAGATACACTTCTTATGAAACGGGTGATCAAATTTATGCTTTCACCGAAACTTCAAATGCTTTTCGGAAAAACCTATGGCGGTATCCCCCTTTTGAAAAAAGCAGCCTGGGAGTGTCTTGACAATGATCTGGACCGTATATACCTTGATGCGCTGCCCATTATGCGCAGTGACTATTACTTTTACGGCGTGGAACCTACTCAATTTTTAAGACAGGGGATGCTTCGTCTGCTTTCTTTTCCTGAAGAAAAAATACCGGATGCGGCCAGGGAATTTGCCGCAGCCTTCAGAACGTATCTTGAAATTTACTTTTTCAATAAAAAATGATTTCTCAAAAAGGAGTTTGTAAATGAAAGAAAAAATGCACTTCACCCTGATCGAACTTTTGGTTGTAATCGCTATCATTGCCATTCTTGCAGCAATGCTTCTGCCCGCTTTGCAGCAGGCCCGGGAACGGGGACGCGGAGCCAATTGTATTTCCAATCTGAAACAGATCAGTCTGGCTCTTATCGATTACAGAGACAGCAACAACAACTGGAATATGAGCACCAACGGCGATTTCTGGAGACCTGAAATCATTAAAGCCCTGCCCGCTAAATCCGTGCAATGTCAGTCTATACCGACCGAAAAACAGGCGGCCTCAAATGGTTCAAGAGAGCCCGGCCGATACGGTTACTGCTACTGGGGGACCGGTCACTTTGCAGGAACAAAAACACCTGACAAAAAGGCCTTTATCGATGTGGTCAAAGATTCCCAGGTGGTTGCCCCTTCCAAATTGATCTATATTATGGAGGCTGCCTGGGGGCCTGTTTCGACCCGTTTCAGAAGCAATATTTATTTTGTCGATCACGCCACAAGTGGAACTGCTATCGCTCCTTTCCACAACGGATCCCACAATGTGCTCCATTACGATGGCCACGCAGCGGGGATCCGGTGGGGAATACTGATGGGAACGCAAGGTCTGGACTCCGGCAACCGTTTTGTATCACCGGAAGGTGCGGAGTCCTTCTGCTATTCCCAGAAGTGCAAAAATGGCAAATCCAGTGCCTCAAATCCCAACGGCTGTCCCAGACACGAGTCATAATGCCTCATACCACTGATTAAAAAAAGACTGCAGAAAAAAATGAAATATACACTGCTTCTTCTGTTGTTGTTATCGGGTGTGTCCGCTTATTCTTCTGCCCCCAGAGGAATATTGAACGTAGAAATCCAAAGTTCCGCAGTACTCAAAGGATCTTCAAGAACAGAAGGACCAACAGTGATCACTGCTGCCATTCCGGAAAAACGCCGGTTCAGAAAAGATCAGAAGTTTCTACTTTCCTGCACATTTCCCGATGATTTGAGCGGAAAATGGCAGAAAAGATCCCTTTCTTTCATTCCGGAAACAGACGGTCGGTGTATGCTTATCCTCAAAGCGGCTTTTAACGGCAAAAACAGAGTTCATCCCTTTCTTCACATTGACAAAGTGGAACTTCAGGGGGCGGCACTGAAAAATCCGGGGTTTGAATTTCTTGATAAAAAAAATGTTCCACTTTTCTGGCGGGGCACAAAAAATGCCTCCGGGAAGAATAATGCCCTTGAGGGGAAAACATACGCAAGAGTCAACTATCCGGGACCGATTTCACAGGAATTTACCGTCAGAAAAAATGAGAAAGTGACCGTAACATTCTATGTCCGTCAGGAATCCCCCCTTGCAGACACCCGGGGCAAAGATGGAATGACCAATATCTATACTGATTGTGACGGCAGCAGTGTCCACATCAGTTCCGGCAGATTGACACTGATCCCCTCCTTTGAAAACTGTTCCTACTATATCAACCGTACAAGATTTGAATGGGGCAAAAAATGCACTGTAAAGGTCTGGTACCGGAAAAAAGGCAGCAAAGAGTGGATCCCGGTTCTTGATCCGGTCAATATGGAAAAAGAAAAGGCGTGGCGCGGTTCCATTATGCTTTTGCAGGAAGACAGTTCCTATGATTTCAAAGCGGTGATTTCCGGAGAAAAAGTTTCAGAGCTCTGCAGTACTTTCCGCACCCGGAACTCCAATTTTAAGGTGGCAAGGACCATTATTCTCAACGACAGAAATTTCAACGGGCATCTCAACAATATCCTTTCCGGAACTCCTGACGGATACATCCTTTACAAAGCAGCTCCCGGATTCGTCCTCAAAGGAAAAAAAGATCTGCCGGGGGGAGTTATTGAGTGTACTTCTTCCCGGTATGTGATCTTTGAAGGTCTCACCATCGATGCCAACGGCAGCCGTCACGCCCTGCTCCTGAAAAATTGTCAGGACATTGTTGTCCGGAACTGCAATATCAGCAACTTCGGACTTTTTGAGAATGTCCGGGATATGAAGCAGCAGGGAAGATGGACATACAAGGGCAAGGTTATGAACTACGACGGAGGTATCAGGATCGAAGGCAGCAAAAACACCCTTATTGAAAGATGTTTCATCCACTCCCCCAATTCGACTGCCAATGCCTGGATCTATTCTCATCCGGCGGGTCCTTCCGCAGTGTGTATTCCTTACGCCCAGGGCGGAACAGTCATCCGTTACAACGATTTTGTGGGCAGTGACTCCAAACGCTGGAACGATGCTATTGAATGCAGCGGCAATGGTTATATTACCGGCGGATTTTTCCGGGACAGTGATATTTACGGAAATGTGTTTGCCTTTTCCAACGATGACAGCATCGAGATCGAAGGGGGCGAAATGAACATCCGTTTCTACGGGAACCGGGTCCAGGGGTCACTTTCGGGAGTTTCTGCCGGCAGCTGCCGCCTGGGGCCCTCATACCAGTTCAGAAATATCTATTACAAGCTGGGGGATGAAAATAATTACAAAGGGTGCTGCTTCAAAAACGGTCACGGCAATCAGGGAGACGGTGCACTTTTTTTCATCAACAACAGCGTTTTTTCTCCGGGAGCACAGGGAGCCCACAATTTCCCGCCCCACTCTATGCCGCCTGCATACAATCCTCCCCTCAAAGCCTTTTCCCGGAATAATATTCTGCTGTCTTCATCATTTATTGCCAAAGGCTGGTTTTCCTGGAACATCGACTTTGACTATGATCTTTTTTACACAGAAGACCCCGCAGCTTTGAAACAGCAAGCTGCTTTGGCACGGGAAGCGAAGCAGGAAAAAAATGCTCTTCTTGCCTTCCCGGGATATGTGGATCCCGAAAACGGAGATCTCCGTTTGAAAAAAGATTCTCCCGCCCGCAACCGGGCAGTGGCCATTCCGGGACTTCCGGTCAGGCATCTGGGAGCCTTTCAGGATGACGGGCTCGACATTCCCTTCCGCCCCATTCCGGTCAACACAGACAGGAAAGAGATCAATTTCACCCCTGAAAACAGAAAATCCCTTTTCCGCTTCACTATGAGTGCCGGAGGGAAAAATTTTTCTTCCTCTTTCAAAGTACACTGCAACGATACCTTTTTCACGGTCAAACCTGATGCAGGCAAGATCAGAAGCGGCGAAAAAATCACTTTTGCTGTTACACTGAAAAACAGTGAAATCAAAGGAGCAAAACTCCACAATGGTATGGCGGTCATCCGTTTTGCCGATGGATTTTCCAGAGTCTTGAGTGTTTACGCCGATTTCAGGAACGATAAAACGCTGCAGCAGGCAAACAGGAAAAATCTTATTCCAATCAAAAATCTCCGGCGTTCCGGCAACATTTACAAGGGCTCTGTAACCGTTCCGGCAAAAGGGTGTTATTTCCTTTTTGCCGATACGGCATTGCAGCACATAGGTTCCTCCCGTGTCAGTGCCTCATTCGGCAAGATCAGAAATGACTCCCGGGCACGTTTTTCGACCATCAGACCTGGACTGGGACTGCTGTACACCGGAAGTTTTTCCGGATGCTATTTCTTTCTTGAAAAAGGCACATATCCTTTCACATTTGAAAATCTGGATCCCAAACATAAAATCAGTAATTTCTTTATTACTGCCCATCCTGAAGAAATTTTAAGATAAGCAAAAGACTATGAAAAAAAATTTTTCCATATTTACAGTATTTCCGGTTCTTTTTCTGATATTTCTCTCCTGTCAGCTTCAGGGAGCATCTTCTTCTCCCTCTTCCATCACCGTCTCCGGCAAAGTCACCGGTGCCTGGCATCCGGAACTTGCTGTCTGTAACGGAAAAGATTTTTTTCCGGTGAAAAAGGACGGGACCTTCTCATTTTCATACATTCAAAAAAGCGGTACTCCCTTTGTTTATCTCACACTTCCGGATTCATACAAAGCACTATCGCCGTGGAAATTTCCTCTGAAATACGGAAAAAATGAGCTTTCGTTCCAAATTGCCCCCCGGAAAGTTACAGCAGGAAATTTCAATTTCATTCACGGCAGCGATGTGCAGTTTGATTTTCTCAAAGGCAAAAGCGAACTTGAAGATCTTGCCGATTCCATCGTATCGGTTATGAAAAAAAATCATTGTGACTTCATCACCCTGCCGGGAGATTTGAGTACCCACGGAGACGTGCTTCAACTGCAAGCTCTCAAAGCAGCCCTTGACAAACGGCAAATCAGCTATTTTGAAGTTTTCGGCGGTCACGATGCCCTGCGTTCCCGTCCCCTGCCCTTCTCTCATTTCGTCCGGGTTTTCGGTGCACCTTATTCATCCTGGAACTGGAACAGTATCCATTTTATCGCCCCCATCACTGAAAGCGGCTTTATGACTCCGGAAGAACGCTCCAGACATTTGGAATGGTTGAAAAATGACCTGAAACGTCTCGCCCCCGGGATCCCGGTCATCATCCTCACCCATCTGCCTGCGGGACTTTCCGGAGAATTTACAGCACTTCTGAAATCTTCCGGACGCAAGATCCACGCCTTTTTGGGAGCACATCACCATCTGGATGGCATTTATACGCTTAAAGGTTCTGTCAATATCTACAACACTCCCCTGCGTGATCTTGAAGCAGGTTCTCTGACCCGGAAACTCCGGATCGTCACCCTTTCAGCCGCAGCGGGGATCAAAGAGACCCGGAGCTGTTTTCTGGGCTATGACCGCTTCATCAGCGGCTTTTTGTGCAGGAACGGCAAGGCCGTGTTCCAAATCTGCGACACAGGCTCTCAAGTCAAATCAGCGTGGATAAAAACAAAAAACGCCCAAGTTCCTCTCCCCCGGAAAAACGGATTTTTCCGGGAGCATATATTGAAAAAAGCGGGCAAAGTCTTTATCGGAGCAGCATTTAACGATGGCAGCACGGTTGAAAAAGAGCTCTTTCTTTCACCTGATCCCAAAATAAAATGGTGTTACGTTACAGACGCTCTTTACCTTCATCGTCCGGAAGTTGTCTGTCATAAAGGACGGCTCTATCTTAATATCACTTCCGGCAATTTCCCCGGAAAAGGCGGAGTCACGGCTCTCGATGCCGCCACCGGCAAAAAGCTCTGGCACACGGCACTCCCGGGTAATATCGACGCCGGAGCTGCAATTTGGAAAAATCAGCTCTTTGTACTTTCTGCTTCAGGTGTATTTTATATCCTTGATGCAGAAAACGGTCAAGTTCTCAAAGAGAAAAACCTTGCAGAAAACCTTTCTGCCAACTCTTTCATCCGCTGCACTGTTGCCCCGGTCGTCACCGCAGGCGGCAAAGTCTTTATTCAGGGGACCGGTCTCACTCCTGTCCTTTATGATACAGCTTCGGGCGAATTTACTTTTCTCCCCCGGCTCCGTACAGCTCATACTTTTCACGCAGCAGCAGTCTCCGGAAACCTTATCGCCCTTACCTCTCCGGCTGCCATTCTTTTTGACGCAGAGCAAAAAAAGATCCTCTGGAAAGCTGCAGTAAGCGTGGGAGCCGGTTCACAAGCACCGCCGGTTTTTGATAAAAACGCAGTCTATTTCGCTCTTCAGAGAGTTCTCGTCAAAGCGGATCTTGCATCGGGAAAAATCCTCTGGACACAAAAAACCTGGGCACGGCGGCAGGAAATGGGCGGTATTGTCAAAACCGGCAACCTTATCCTGCTTTCTGCCGTGAACCGGATCGGCACCTTTGACGCAACAACGGGGAAACGGGTCAATAAATTCATTACGACGCCCCAGCGTCCCGGGCGGCCCGGAAAATTCCGCAGAGCCGCCAATCAGGCAGTTCCCGTACTCATCAACGGCAAGGTCCTGATCCCGACCGATATGGCTGGAATACAACTTTTTGCCCCTGATGCTCACAAACTCACACTCGTGACCGATCCCGGACTTTCTTTCCAGGGACGGGCAGTTGCGGAAGGGAACAATATTTTTCTGGTCAGTGCTCAGGGAGCCATTCTGGCGGTACAACTGTAAAAAATTCTTCTGAATGAAAAATTTTTTACAATATTTTTTATTTTTTGTGGAAAACCCCCTGCCTTTGTGCTATATTTTGGGAAAGACTTTTTAAATTCAGGAGGAAAATATTATGGCACGCGGTACGTTGGTACAAAAGATCATTGAAGCCCATTATATTTCAGGGTCCCGGGTTCCCGGCGAACCTGTTGCGATCAAAATCGACCAGACATTGACCCAGGATGCCACCGGCACTATGGCTTATCTGGAACTTGAAGCAATGGGGATCCCTCAAGTCAAAACGGAACTGTCTGTTTCATACGTTGACCACAATATGATGCAGAACGGTCCGGAAAACCGTAACGACCACCTCTATCTCCAGAGTGTGGGGGCCAACAAAGGTGTCATCTTTTCCCCTCCCGGCAACGGTATCTGCCACCAGCTTCATCTGGTACGCTTCGGTATCCCTGGCAAAACTTTGATCGGTTCCGACTCCCATACCCCCACAGGCGGCGGTATCGGTATGATGGC
>JAZUPO010000258.1:0-1824 GCA_045605205.1 Victivallaceae bacterium | reverse complement strand
CCGACATAAAAAAAACCGGGAAGCCCCCCCCGGTTTGCTGTTTTTCTCTTTACTGGACTATGACCAGAGCCACTTCGTCACAGCAGTGAAATTTCGGACATTTGGAACAATCACTCCAAATTTTTTCAGGAAACTCCTCTTTGATTGTTTCCGCAAATCCCAAGCTCTTGAAAAAAGCAGGCGTAGTGGTCAACGTAAAAAGCCGCCAATGAGCACGGCTCTGCCGGAGTTCTGCAATGATCGTTTCCACCAGGATCCGGCCGATGCCCCTGCCCTGCATATCAGGATGAATCACCACTGAACGAACTTCAAGCAAATCATTTCCGAAATCCCTGAGTGCGGCACAGCCGCAAACACCTTCCGTTGATTCGGCGACCCAAAAATTCCCGATATAAAAAGCGATATCCTCTTTACTGCGGCGTAAAACAGTTCCTCCGGGAGCGTAAATTTCCAGAAGCCCAAAAATCGCGTCCACATCCGCAACCGTTGCGGCACGGACATTCACAGCACACGTCATTCTTCCGCCCCGTTCTGGCTGTTTTCAGCTTCAGTTTCTTCAATAAAACGCCCGATAGTGCGGAACTTGTTGTAACGCTGCTCTGCAAGCTCTTCCCCGGACATTTTTTCCAGTTCTTCAAGATGCTTTTGAACCACTTTGCAGAGATTTTCAGCAGCCTTGTCATAATCACGCTGAGCCCCGCCAAAGGGTTCTTCAATGATTTCATCGGCGATTTGAAGTTCCAGCAGTTTATCAGCTGTGATCTTCAAAGCCTCAGCCGCCTTGGGAGCATAGGCTCGATCTTTCCACAATATGGCAGCACATCCCTCAGGAGTAATAACGGAGTAATAAGCATTCTCCATAATCAGGACCCTATTTCCGACACCGATACCGATAGCTCCACCGGAACCGCCCTCTCCGATGATAACAGCGATAACAGGCACCTGCAGTTTGAACATATCCCGCAGGTTTACTGCAATAGCTTCAGAAATATGACGTTCTTCACTGGCAACACCGGGGAAGGCTCCGGGAGTATCGATCAGAGTGATAATGGGGACACCGGCCTTATCGGCAAGCTGCATCAGACGCAGAGCCTTACGGTATCCTTCAGGGCTGGGCCAACCGAAGTTGCGGTAGAGATTTTCCTTCATTTCCCGCCCCTTTTGAGTACCGATGATCATAACCGGCCTGCCGTTGAATTTGGCAAAACCGCCCACGACCGCTTTATCATCGCTGAAACGGCGGTCTCCGGAAAGTTCAATAAACCCGGGGAAAAGACGTTCGATGTAGTCCAGTGTGTAAGGACGGTCAGGATGACGGGCCAGCTGGATCCTCTGCCAGGGAGTCAGACTGGAATAAATCTCTCTGGTCATATTCTCAAGTTTCTGCTCCAAAGCGGAAATCTCTTCTGAAACATCAAGTTTATTCTCCGAGGAAAAACGTTTCATTTCATCGATTTTTCTCTGCAGTTCCCGTATCGGCTTCTCAAATTCAAGTTTAAGTTCACTCATAGCAACACCATAACTCCTGTATTAAAGGGATCTGTTAAAAGCTCCCGATCCCCACCGTTTTTTCAATTATCTCTGATCTCGACCCGGCATCCGGCAGGGACCAGATAATACAACACCTCAACATCGGCATTACGCATCCGCACACAGCCGCTGCTCAAAGAGCGTCCGACACTCTCTTCGTCCCTTGTACCGTGGATCCCGTATCCCAGCAGAGGCCGTCCGGGAGAAGTCACCGGGGCAAGTTTCAAAAAATATTCTCCCAGCTGATTTTCCAGGGAGCCGTATTTATAGATCCTGCCGTCAGGCAAATACCAG
>JAZUPO010000257.1:0-11281 GCA_045605205.1 Victivallaceae bacterium | reverse complement strand
GTGCAGGTGCTGGCCGGATTTTCACTGGGCGGTGCCGATATCCTGCGGCGTGCCATCGGTAAGAAAAAGGTGGATGTCCTTATGGAACAGAAGGCAAAATTTATTGCCGGATGTGCCAGCCACAGCGGTATTTCTGAAGAAGTCGCCGAAGAGATCTGGAAGAAAATCGAATTGTTTGCCGGGTACGGATTCAATAAATCCCACTCTGCCGCCTACGGTGTCGTTTCTTACCATACCGCTTATTTGAAGGCCAACTATCCTGTGGAATTTATGGCCGCTGTGCTGACCAGTGAATTGGAAAATGCTGAAAAGATCGCATTCCTTATTTCCGCCTGCCGTGAAATGGGCATTTCCATTCTGCCGCCTGATGTAAATTCCAGCGGTATCAGTTTTTCAGTTGACGGTCCCAATATCCGTTTTGGTCTGGGGGCCATCAAAGGTATGGGGGAAGGGGCTGCCGGAAAAATCATTGAAAGCCGCAAAAAAGAGGGCAAGTTCAAAAACTTCCTCGATTTCTGTGAACGCTGCGGTTCCGAGATCAACTCCCGTATGATCGAACATCTGACCCGGGCAGGAGCTCTTGACTCGCTGGGGCTGAAACGTTCTCAGATCCTTGCCGTTGCAGACAAGATGATCGCTTACGCTGCCGAAAGAGCCAGGGATAAGGCCGTGGGGCAGGGGTCGCTCTTTGATGCCTTGGAGGACGATGGCGGCGATGATGCCGGATTTTCCATCCCGATCCCTGAATTGCCGGAATTTGCCTGGGAAGAGATCCTCAAGAGTGAAAAAGAATTGCTGGGGTTCTATGTGTCAGGTCATCCTCTTGATGCCTGGAGTGCTTTGTTGAAAAGCTGTGCTACAGTTCCCATTCGCGAGATCGATGAGATCGGTGACGGAGAAGTGATCCGCCTGACCGGTATGATCAACGCTTGTGAGTTCAAATTTTCCAAAAATTCAGGGAAACAATTCTGTGTGCTTCACCTTGAGGACCTTGATGCACGTTGTGAATGTATGATCTATGAACGTACCCTCGGCAAGATCTCAGAAGCCGGCATCACTCTTGAAGCCGGTCTGCCTGTGGCGGTCGAAGTCACAGTTTCCAAGCGGGATGAATCAGAAAGTCCCCGGCTTTCTGTTGAAAAAATCCTGCTTCTTGCAGAAGCTCCGCAATCACTGACCGAAGAGATTTATATTCATCTGCCGCCAGCTTGTCCCACGCCCACGCTTAAAGCTCTGTCAGAGCTTCTTAAAGCCCACAAAGGGGATATGCATACTATTATTGCTGTTCTGCGTGAGGATGATTCTGTGGTCTACATCGAAAGCCGTGATGATACGACAGTAACCTGGGAAATGCTGCAGGAAATCGATAAACTTTTGGGCCGGGGACATTATAAACTCAAGATCAAACCCTGTGCTCCGGCGCCCCGCCGCTGGGTGAAACCGCCTCAGGAAACTCAGGTCATTACAGAGTGAAGTTTTACACTCCCGGAAAAGGCCCTCAAGCAGATCCCTTTGAGGGCTCCGGGGGGGGGAACGCATAAAAAAGTGTATTTCAGAATCCTCTGATTGAAAAGAGTTGGTTCAAAGGTCAAGGAATAAGATTATGGAAAAAGATTGCTATATTGAGCTTTTGTGTGAAATGATCCGTATGCGGCCCGAAAGCCGTGATATTGCGGCTGTCAACCGTGTACAGCACCGGGTTCAGGAGTTTCTGACAGAAAAGGGACTTTACTGCACTATGGAAAAAGACGGCGAAAGGGAAGTCCTCTTTGCTGCAACCACTCCCGGAAAGGTGCAGGATATTCTTTTGTGTGCCCATTTGGATGTGGTCCCTGCTGATAATGAAAGCCAGTATGAGCCTTACATCGAAGGTGATTTTCTCTACGGCCGCGGTTCAAGTGACTGTATGGGGGATGCCATTACCATTATGAAGGCAATGTGCAGTGCCCCCAAAGGAGCTTCATTGGGATGTATCTTTACGGCAGATGAAGAAATCGGCGGCAAAACAACCGCATATATGGTTGAAAAAGGTTACACTGCCCGTAAACTGGGCTTGGTTATGGATTCCGGCGGTACCGTTTATTATGCTCAAAAAGGTATCCTGAATTTGACTCTTACGGCTTATGGAACAGGCGGTCACTCTTCCCGCCCCTGGGCTTTTGACAATCCGGTTGTAAAGTTGGTCAACGGCTTGCAGAAACTCTTTGCCCAATGGGAAAATCCTGCGGATGCTGCTGATTGGCGTATCTCTATGGCTCCCACGATCCTGCGTGCCGGAAATGCCGTTAATCGTATCCCTGATATTGCTGAGGCTGAATTGAATTTGCGTCTGGTGAAACTTGAAGAAAAAGAGGCTGTTGTTGAACGTATCCGTCAGGTGACCGGTCTTGAAGTCAAAGTTACTGAAAGCTGTGATCCCTTTGATTCTCCTGTTGAAAGTGAAGAGATGAAAAACCTTGTGGCAGCTTACTCCAAAGCCTTTGGCAAAGAAATCACCCCCGGACGTATTTGCGGTGCTACGGATGCACGCCACCTTTATAAAATCGGGCGGCCCGTGTATGTGTCCGGTATCGACGGTTCAGGAGCTCACTCTGCAGAAGAAAAACTTTGTCTCAGTTCCATTGACAAAGGTGTGGCGATGATCCTGGAACTTGTGAAACAGTAAAATTTTGACAATAAAAATCCCGGAACAAAAAAGCACTTTGTTCCGGGATTTTTTATACTTCAGCACACTGCAAGAGCATAAATGAGGGGGTAGCAGCTCCCTGATTTGGAAATCCTTATGGTGATCTTTTTGTCTCTGCTTTCAAGAGGTACTTTGCAGATACCGTCATTGTCAAGAGAAAGTTTACGGGTAACGCCATTGATACTGAGTGTGAAAAGTTTTGTTTCAGAAGTATCCCCGGTGATCACAAGTTCTTTTCCGCCTTTAAGTGTCACTTCAAAGAAGCCGTTGGGGAATACCCGGTTTCCTGCCCAGCGGCCGGGAAAGCCGTTCTGGATCACTGAGTGGGAACCGTGCATATAACGGTAGATCCGGTGATCGTCATACAGTCCGCCGGGAATGACTCCGTCTGCGGCATCTTTCAGAAATTGTTTCCGTGCCGCCATTTCAGCGGCATATTCCCGGGGCAATGCCTGGCAGACAGCTGCCAGAGGTTCAATGCATATTTCTTCAATGGGGCGGCGGTACTCTTGAAGACGGTGCTCAAGGCCGTTGATGAATTCTCTTTCAAGGATTTCCACCTTATGGCCCGCCAGACGATCATATTCAGCAAGACTTGCAGCAACCTGTTTTTTCAGGAGTGTGCACTCGCTGCTGCCGGACTCCATATCCTCGAAGTAAGCTGCCATACATCTGACAAGTTCCCGGACACATCTTGTGATGACTACTGCATTGTTCCACAACCGCAGCCGGTAATCATCCGCAGGCAGGTTCAGGGATTTGCACAATGCCGCTCCCCGGTCGGCACAAGCGACAGCTTCTTCTTTTTCCTGAAGGGCGAACTTTCTTCCCGGAGCGGGGCGTTTGGTCAGGATAGACCAGATATCCCTGCCGTTTTCAAGTGAAACACCTTCACGGAAAAGTGAAAAAACAAAAGCGGATTTCAGATATTTAATGGAGTAATTTCCGTGGAACAAAACCTGTTTGTCAATAAAATAGGTTTTTGTCACCATTTCCCAGCCCAGTTGGTCAAGCTCGATAAGGGATTCCCGGATATCTGCCGGATAATGTTTGTCGTACCACTCCTGCCGGATCTCATCTGCTGTAACAGCGGGATCTTCAATGGCCCGGGCGTAGGCATAATAGTTCAATTCGTAAAGATCAAAAATGCAATTTCCCCGCCGGTCGATACGGATCACAAAACGGTCGACACCGGCTTCCTGGGCCTCGCGGACGTAGCGGACGATATTGTGAACGTGCTCAAAAGGCATATTGCCCTGTCCCATAAATTCGCCGACACTTTCACATTCGGCTGAGAGGGTGAAGCCGGGATTGGGCCGCAAAAAGGGATTTTTATCCAGAAAAGGATCAAAATCGTAGGGGGTGATCTTGGTCTCTATTTCAAATTTGAATTTTCCGGCAAGTTTTACGGCTCCTGCCAGGATATCTTCATAATCCTTGGCAATCGAACCGAAAGAACGCATAATGAAGCGTTTATTGCGTTTTTCAAGCTCTGCGGCAAACAGGGAGATGATAAAACTGACCACCTCGACGGGAGGGTATTTTTCCGCATTGGAATTGTGAATAGCTGAAAAGTCCGCTTCAGTCAGAGTCAGTACAATACCGTCCAGTTTCGGAAGTTTTGTCATAACCTTGTCGATCTTGTAACGGATCAACTGGGCAAAACGTTCTCCCAAAAGATCAAATTCCTTGTTTTCATCAAGAAGATCGGGCATATCCTCAAGGAGTCCCGGCGGGATCATCACTTCACGGTGAAAATAAAAGACCTGTTTCCCGGCCGCGTGAGAGAGATCAAGAATTTCCGCCATCGCCGCCTGTGTTTCGGCAACCTTTTGCTGATCCCAGTTGGCATAAGCGTGAGGAAATTCCCGGTAGTCAATAAGACCGTCCAAGCCGCCGTAGGGGGTATGGCACTGACCGCAGATCTCAAAACTGTCAACGTGATATTCTTTTGATTTTTCAATAAGTTGACGGATATAATCAGCATTGAGAGGCGTAGGATGCATTACGCTCCAGGAAATTTCACTTGTTTTCATTTTTTTACACTTTCAAGAAGGTGTTGATATTCGGGAGTCCCGGGGTGAAGAAGTTTCATCCAGCCGGCGGGGAAGGCTTTGTTTTCAAGAAAGATCAGCTTTGAAAAATCCGGTTCGCATAAGCTGAGCATATTGCCGGAAAAACTGCGTTCTGCATAGGCTTTGATAATGGACCCGAAATGGGGATTGGTCCTTGAAGCGACTTTTATGCCGTCCACAAGACCGGTATAGAGGTCGATTTCTTCCGGGCGTATCCAAGTGGAATCAGCAAGAATAAACTCCTGATTTGTTTTTTTACTGTAACGTTCCCAGCAGATGCCTTGAAAATTCCAGCAGCTCTTGTCGTGGTCGATTTCCCCCTCGTGGGCCACCAGATTATCGTGAAACGTATGGGCCGGACAATTACTCAGACAGCCGCTGTTGGCCAGCAGGTAGAGCTTTTTGCCGGGAATACGCAAAGAAGCGATCGCCTCAGGATCCCGGTTGAGAGAACGTGCGGCATAAAAACCGTCAAAGTACCCGGCGACATATTCCATTGCCTGCTTTGAAGTGATGTTCATATTGACAGAAGCACGCACTTCAAGAGCAGGAAAATTCTTTTTGCAGAATCTGGCAATAAACAGCGATGTGGTCGTAATGCCCGTCAGATGAAATTTCTCAGTCAGAAACCCCAGCATAGACTCCAATGTTTCTGCAAATTTCTTAGAAAGGGCATCTTTGCCGTAACAGTTGGCATTGAGCAGCAAATGAAGCTTTAGCCCCATATCGCGGAGTTGAAGCAGCTCTTTTTCCATAAGGTACTGGTCTGCTTCATAACGGATCGAAACACCCCGGCCGTCCGGAATACCGAACCAGGGAAAATAAACTTCATCGACCGCATCGCGGTAGGTTTCTATGACTTCCACGATGCTGTAACGCTCAGGCAGCTGATAGCCGACAGAAAGTTTCAGAGTGTCTGCCATTTGTCAGTCAATGAGAGGATTGTAAGTTTTGGAGTCTTTTGAACTCTGCTGCTGTTTTTCCACATCCTCTTTTTTAGCTGTACCGAAGTTGTCGATCACACGATAGTTTGAATAAACGTCGTGAGGTTCTGTCTGTCCCTTGTCGGCATAGGTTTCTTTTGCATCCTGAGTCATTTCCCAGGGCTTTGAATGGTCGATATCGTCCCAGACTTTGTGGGTACGGAACTTGCTGGCAAATTTGTTTTTGAGAACCCCTTTTTCTTCCAGGTGGATCATACAGGCCCGCATACAACCTGAAGCTCCTTCAATGGCCCGGCCGTAACCGTATTTCCGGGGATAATCTCCCTCAAAAGGATTGCGCTGACCGTGGCATCCGCCGTGAAGTCCTCTTTCGCACAGCATCGGTTCCAGTTTACCCCATTCGATTTCGTGACCGGCAACGGTGCATTTAACGGTTTCAGTTTTGCTGATAGCCTGAGAGGTGCAGTTATGGGCACACAGCTTGCAGCGGTCGCAAATCTTGCCTTCAAAGATGGGATCGCCCTCAAGTTCGGCTTCGGTCAGCAGCACGACGAAACGCTGCCGGGGACCATATTCAGGAGTAAGCAGCAATTTGCTCCAGCCTATTTCACCGAGTCCCGCCATATAGGCACATAATCTGAAGTGAAGCAGCACATCGGGGTAGGGGAGTCCTTCTGCCACAGGACGGCTCCAGCCTTCCCGGAAATTGCCCGTCACAGGGTTGATGGCTTCGCCGCCGTTACTGTTCATAATGGGCAACGTTTCATAGCCTTTGTCTTCAAGATAACGGGTCAGATTCCACAGCACCATCGGACCGTAAACCTGGTTCATACCGGCATAGCCCATTGAGGGATAGGCTGAAAAAAGCGTCCCTTCCTCGATGCCGCGGAACATACCCCGGGCAATACGGAATCCCAGCACGATCATAGATTTGGCTGCCGGGAAAATATAGCGGGCATCATTTTGTTTCGGTGCTCCCTCAAAACGGGACATCGGGGAAATTCCCACAAGATCGGCACCAAGCTCTCTGGCTTTGGCTTTGACTTCAGCAGCAGTGATTTTTTCAGGGACGAACATTGTTTTCAGCTCCATAAATAGGTTCTTGTCAATATAACTGTCTTCGTTGTACACTTATATAATATAATCCTTTTTTTTGAAAAGTCAAATTGAGGAAAGAAAATTTCAAAAAACTGTTTTACAGAGACGATTTGACTTGAAAAAAGCAGGAAAAAGTGCTATATTTACCCTATGATAACCATAAAAGAAATCGCCCGTCTGGCGGGTGTTTCTGCAAAGACGGCAGAGCGGGCACTCTCAGGAGTGACCAAAGATAAGCGGCGTGATGCCAGAGAACGCGCTGACAGAGTGCGGCTGATTGCCGCTGCTCACGGTTACCAGCCAAGTGAAGTTGCGCTGGCACTCCGCCGTGGCTCCACCCGGAGTTTCGGTTTTCTGGTGGATATTCTGACCGACCAGTTTCTGGGGGCTGCCGTTGAAACTGCAATGGATGAAGCCGGAAAAAAGGATTATAAGATCGCTCTGCGTCTGGCCCGTTTTGATAAGACTCAGACTGCAGAAGCGATCAAGGCATTTCTGGCTTCCGGTATGGAAGGGATCATCACTTCCTGTGCCCCAGAGCAATTACCCCGGGAACTTATGCAAAGTCTCGAGCAAAGAAATTTCCCCTTTTTTACCCTGTGCGGCCGCAGTTTCTGGGAGTTTTCGTCTGCTGCTCCTGATTACTCTGAGGCTTTGCCCCGGGCTGTGAAAAATCTTGCGGAGAGAGGGCATAAAAAAATCACCCTTTGTCTTTTTGAAGGCAAGGAATTGGATAATCTGGTGAATGAAAAAATTTTCAGAGAAAGTTGTGCTCAACTGCAGATCGTGCCGGATTTCAGGATCCATAACGAAAAAAAGCAGGCAGCCTTTCTTGCTGATGAAAAACTGCCTGCTGTGATTCTTTACGGCAAATATTCAATGCGTATTTACCTCGACCGCTGCCGGGAATTGGGATTTCACAGTGATGTGGTCGGATTTTACAATGAGTGGACAATGGCTGCGGCTCAGACCTTTGATCTGTGCGGCATTATTCTGGAACAGGCCGAAGCGACAGTCCGCAATGCCGTGGGACAGCTTTGGGAACAGTGCCGCGGCGGGGCCGTCAAACACTTGAAAAACAAAGCTGTTTTTGTCCCTGAAAATGAATTTCACTCACTGAAAGTTGCCGACCTTGCCAACCAGCTTCTTTTTGAACAGCCGTAAAATATTTTTACACCTGAAAAGGCGTCTTACCTACCCGGTGAACGAGGATTTCGTCAATGACCGCATTGCCCCGGTTGGCCAGGAAAAAGTGGACGATATCGGCAATATCTTCCGGCATAATCATCCCTTCCGGTGAAAGATCGGGGCGGGTGACTTTGACCATATCCGTGTAAACTCCCCCGGGAGAGAGTGCGTGAACACGGATATCATCTTTGTAATATTCCGCTGCGATGCTCTTGGTCAACCCCAGCAAAGCGTGCTTTGAAGCACTGTAAACGCTTTGCTGCGGGTAGCCTGAATGGGCTGTCACTGAAGCAATATTGATGATCGTGGCTGCCGCTGAACGCTTCAAATGGGGCAGCGCCAGTTGAGTCAGGAAAAAGGGAACACGCACATTGATGTCCATAATCCTGTCAAAATCCTCAAGCAAGACCTTTTCAAAAGGTGCATTGGCGGCACTGCCGGCATTGTTGATCAATACATCAATGCCGCCCCAAATTTCAACAGCTTTTTCCACTGCTCCGGACAAAAATACCGTATCGGTCAAATCGCCGGGAAAAACCAGGCAGGGGGCATATTTTTCAATCGCCTGCTGTGTGGAAAAAAGTTTTTCCCGGTTGTTGCCGCCCAGCAGAATGATTTTCATTCCTTCTTTGGCAAGCCTTTCGGCGACAGCTCTGCCGATACCGCCGCCGGCTCCGGTCAAAAGGACGATTTTTTCTTTCAAAGTCTGCTGTGTCATTTTTTTACCCGATATCGGCAGGGACATCTTCGGAACAATTGATCTTCACAGTGTAATTCTGTTTGAGACATTCATAGAGTTCCGGGAAGTCAAAGTGCTGGAGCATCCCTTTGGGAAGAACGCTGTTGGGCAGGCGGAA
This sequence comes from Victivallaceae bacterium, assembly GCA_045605205.1. Lineage (GTDB taxonomy): Bacteria > Verrucomicrobiota > Lentisphaeria > Victivallales > Victivallaceae > UBA1784. The sequence goes on along the minus strand of JAZUPO010000257.1, from coordinate 2,433 downwards.
GATACGCTTTTCGATCAGCTTTTTCAGAGAAGCGGGGACTTCATCAAGAATGATCTCTTTGACAGGCAGTTTTACTGCTGCCGCAGCAAAGGCGACGATAATACCGCCCATTCCCCGGCCGGAAAGAGTCAATTCTTCACAGCCGTGATCTTTCAGCAAAGCCACTGCTCCCAAAAGATCAATGATCTTGCCTCTGAGAAGCGGCACGCCGTGAAGTTCTGCCGTGCCTTCCATAAAGCTGTCCCGTCCCACGGGGGCAAAGAAGTCATCCCGGGTGCTTCTTCCGGCGGTTGAACGGGTTTCGCCGGTACCCCGGACTTCAAGGATGAAAAGATTTTTTTCTTCCGCTCTTGGGGGCAGTTCTTCCGCAGCAGAGAGGTGGGCACAATGGAGCGTCGCCGTGGTGCGCCGGGGGATCAGGGGCAAGCCAATGGTGGTGTGAAGCACTGATTTGACAGGAGTTCCGGGTTCCGGGATCAATACAAAGCGGTTGTCACTGTGCCCGGGAACGAGAAAACGGTTCCGGGGGACACGGTAATCGGGGGCTGCCGGCAATTCGCCGGGAAGATCAAGGGTCTTCCGCAAAAAGTCGGCAATGCTCTCAGCGGTTGCAGTGTAAGTGTCAGGCAGATATTGCTTAATTGCTTCTCCTTCAGTCAAAGCCCCGGGCAGATCAATGACGAAACCTGTGGCAGTAACGTTGGCTTCTTCATCGGTGAGCAGTTCAAATTCGGGTTCTTTGCTGTCCTCTTTGCCGAGAAAGAGCGAGGTGAAAAATCCGTACATCGCTTCTCTGCTTGTCCGGCAATAATTGTGCGGGCCGGGAGCAATTGAAAAGTGCAAGCGGTCGGACATTCCCAGTTTGCTGTAAATGTGGGAAACTTCTTCATAGGATTTTTTGACGCTCCGCAGATCCAGAAAGTCATCTTCAGTGGCCATAAGCAAAAAGGGCTTGGGGGCACCGGCAATGGCAAAGTCGGGACGGTCGCATCCGGCGGCAATAAGACCTTCGGGGGTGCTTTCGCCGTCGGTGGCTGTTTCGTTGCGGAACACATCGTAAAATCTGTTCATATGACAGGAAACGCCGGCGGCTTTGATCCGGTCATCCAGCCCGAAAAGGAAGAAGCTCATCTGGCCGCCGCCGGAGGAGCCGGTGACACCGATCTTGTCTTCGATGATCTCAGGCCTTGAGATCAGATAAGAAAGGGCCTGCCGGGCATCGTGGATAAAGAGTGAGGCCGTCAGAAGTCCGGCACTTCTCAGGGCTTTGCCCATAATGGTGTGTTCGTCAGTGGGCCCTTTGGGAGGTTTGAACTGGTGGGATTCCCCCTGGCCGGCGGGGTCGCACATAAAAACACCGAAGCCCTTGAGTGCCAGTCCGAAGGCAAAGGATTGATAGGAGTCACAAGCCTTGCCGTTATCAGAGTGACCGCAGACCCCCAGGATCCCGGGCATCTTGCCTTTGATATCCGCTCTGCGCCAGAAAAGTCCGGCGTTGAAAATACCGGGACGTACTTCAAGGAGCACCTTGTCGATCAGAACGCCGTTCTTTTCAATGGTGGCCACCACCTGCGGCGGAGTTGTACCCGGGACAAAGCGGTCCGCAAGCATCAAGTTGCGGAGTGTGTTTTTGACTTCAGCACAATGTTTTTCTGCTTCTTCAGCAGTGGTGACAGCAAAGAGTTTTTCTCTGCGGCGGGCATCGGCACGGCTTCCCAGCTGATCAAGATAATCGTAGAGGGAAGTGCCATAAGGAATTTCAGCGTTTATCATACTGCAATACCTCGGGTGGTTAATTGAACTTCAATGTACACAAAGTACGGAAAGAAGTGATCCTGACCGTATCAGGAGCACTCATAATTGCTGTGACCCCCTCTTCATAGCTGAAGGCTTCCACAGAATCACTGATAAAGGGCAGCTTGATTGTTACATCGACTGCATCCTTTGAATTGTCACAGTTGATCAGGTGGATCACTTTTCTGTTGTCGGGCGTCAAGGCCGTTTCAAGCAGGATCGCCGGGGCACTTACTTCAAATTCACTGGCAATTTCGTCAATGCTGCCAGCCGGAATGGCAGGAGTGATCCGCTCGGCACCGAATTCATTGTAAATTCCTGCGGGCGTTATGGCGATGACTTTGCAAGGCAGATTTTTGAGCTTTTCGACTTCCTCAGCTGTAAGCATCGTGACACCGGGCAGAAGCAGAGTATCTTCTGCGGTCAATTGGTCATCGGGGAATACAACTTCAAAAGGAATGTGCCGCTCCAGCAGATCGCTGCAGAGCTGATTAAAAGTTTCCCGCAATGTGGTGTGATCCATCAAACGGGAATCGGGATGATAAAGGACTTTGACCTTGGAAACAGCTTTTGATTCAGCGTACAGTTCCGGGTGGTCAAGGTAGTAGTGAAAAATCCGTGTGAGCAGGGAATTGTGCG
>JAZUPO010000256.1:0-13487 GCA_045605205.1 Victivallaceae bacterium | reverse complement strand
GTCAGGTGGTGATGGATCTGCCCGACATCAAGGGCAGAAGACAGATCCTGGATGTCCACGCCAAAAAGATCAAGACCGACGCAACCGTCGACCTTGATGTCATCGCCCGTACCACCCCCGGATTCAGCGGTGCCGATCTGGCCAACCTCTGTAATGAAGCCGCTCTCCTCGCCGCGCGCAGAAACAAAGAGGCCGTCGGCGAAAGTGAAATGGAAGAAGCCCGGGATAAAGTCAGCTACGGTACAGAACGCCGCAGCCGCAAACTCACAGAACACGACCGCAAACTGACCGCTGTCCACGAAGCCGGACACGCTCTGGTCGCCCTTTACAACGAAAAATGCACTCCCGTGCACAAAGTTACCATCATTCCCCGGGGTCAGGCCTATCTGGGAGCAACTTTCACAATGCCCAAAGAGGATGTTTACAGCCGCAGCAGAGGGGAGCTTATCGCCGAAATGGCTATGACGATGGGGGGCCGGGCCGCTGAAGAACTGCTGATGCAGGATATTTCCACCGGAGCTTCCGCCGATATCCGTCACCTCAGTGCCGTCGCCCGCCAGATGGTCTGTGTCTACGGTATGAGCGACAGGATCGGCCCCTGGAAATGTGCGGATATGACCGTACATCCCCATTTGCGTATTGACGGACCTACTCCGGAAGAAATTTCACCTGAGACCCAGAAAGAGATCGACCTTGAGATCCGCACTCTGGTCAATCAGGCCCTTGCCGATGCCCGCAAGTGTCTGACCGACCATAAAGAACAGCTGCAAAAGCTGGCCGACGCCCTTCTTGAAAAGGAAACGATGTCCGTCGAAGAGATCAGAGAACTTCTGGATATTCCGGATCCCGACAAAGCAGTTCAGCCCTCTGAGACTGAAAGTGCAGAAAACAGCACCGCCGATGCCTGAAGAGATCCAGCAAGCCCTGAGTGCGGCTGAAAACGGTGTCTACATCTCGCTTCACATCCAGCCGGGTGCGAAGCGGGAAGCTGTGGCGGGCCTGTTTGGAACATCGTTGAAAATCGCCCTCAACGCCCCCCCGGTAGACGGGAAAGCCAATGCGGCACTGCTCCGTTTCCTTGCCGGGAAGCTGGGCATACCCAAAAGACAAATAGAACTTTGCTCCGGAGCAAGTTCCCGCGACAAGCGGGTCTTTGTTTCCGGATTAACCATTGAACAGATAAAAAGCCTTTTGATTTGAAATGAAACACAAAGCAATTATTTTTTTGCCGGACGGTATGGCAGATGTGCCGCTCGAAGAACTGAGCGGCAAAACCCCGTTGGAATATGCTCACACTCCCGGAATGGACGCTATCGCCGCCCGGGGAGCAAACGGTACGTTCCTTTCACTGCCCGACGGACTCCCCACCTCCTCAGATGTAGCCAATATGTCAGTTTTGGGGTTTCGTCCTGAACTCAATTATCCCGGCCGCGGCCCCATTGAATGTGCCAGTCAGGGAATTGAACTCGGTCCTGACGATGTGGCTTTCAGATGCAATCTGGTCTATGCTTCAGAAGACGGGATCCTGCGTGATTATTCAGCGGGGCACATCGACAATGAGCGTTCTCTTCAGCTTATGCAGGCTCTTCAAGAAGAATTCGGTTCTTCTGAAGTCACCTTTTATCCGGGAGTCAGTTACAGAAATCTGCTGGTGCTTCACGGCAAAAGGTTTTCAGCGGCAGTAGATTACTTCAAACCGGATTCCTCTGCTGATATGCCCCTTGACGAACTCCGTTCCACCCCGGCAGACGACACGCCTGAAGCGGCAGCCACAGTGGCTTTTCTCCACGATCTGGAAGAACGGTGTGCCAAATTTCTTGCTGCTCACGAACTGAATAAAGGCCAAAGTTCCCCCGCCAACCGGATCTGGCCCTGGAGTCCCGGTAAAAAGCCTGCCATCGAAAACTTTTCCCAACGCTATGCAGGAAGAAAAGGGGCGATCATCAGCGCCGTTGATGTGATCAAAGGTCTGGGCAGATGTACAGATATGGCGGTCATAGAGGTTCCCGGTGCCACCGGATTCATTGACACGAACTACTCAGGGAAACTGGAAGCAGCATTGAAGGCCATTGAAGAATACGACCTTGTCTATCTGCACATTGAAGCAGTTGACGAATGTTCTCATCTGGGGGATCTGAAGCTCAAACTTAAAGCCATTGAAGATATCGACGAAAAAATCGTCCTTCCTCTTCTTGAAGCATTGAAAGAGAGAAAAGATATCAACTTTGCCGTTCTGCCTGACCATCCCGTTCCCATCAAACTGCGGAAACATACAACTGTTCCGGTTCCCCTTGCTATCTGCGGTCCGGCGATCCCCGAGCCTGACAGCGTACAGTTTTACAGCGAAAGGGAAACCCTCAAAGGTTCTCTGGGATTGCTCAAAGAAGATATGTTGATCAAAAAATTGCTGGGACTCTGATTTATTATGGCCAAAAACGCCCTTGAAAAAGCGATGGATTTTCTGGCAATACGCCCCCTGACCGAAAGGGAGCTGCGTTCAAAACTCCAGCTCAGCGGGCGGTACAGCCTTGAAGATATCGACGAAGCCGTTTCCCTGTGCCGCACAAGAGGCTATCTCAATGACGAACTGCTGGCTGCAGATGCGGCCCAATTTCTCAATTCCGGCGGCCGGGGCCGGGGAATGATCCGGAAAAAGCTCCGGGCCAGAGGAGTTCCGGATTCTGCATTGGAACAGGCTCTTGAAGCGATTTCTCCCGAAGCTGAACTGGAAGCCGCCCGCAATGCGGCAGAGGGAAAACTCCGCCTTCTTATACGGGAAAAGGATGCCGGAAAAAAGCGGGAAAAGCTCTTCCGTTTTCTTATTTCCCGGGGATTCTCCCCCGATCTTTCCGGCAGGATCATCAGAGAAAAGCTTTTTGCAAAAGAAAGTGATTCAAGTGAGGGCTTTGCAGAAAACTTTTCCGATGAGGAATCAACGGCCTTTTAAGGATGAAAATTTGAAATTTCTTCTGTTTTCGTGTATATTATTATAGAGGAAGTTAGAAAATGATAAAAAAGTCGCAACTGATGTACTCTGCTGATTTCAAGCGGGATTATGTGGCGTGGTTTGCTCTGGGGCTGTTTTTTCTGATCGTTATTTCAGAAATCACTCTGGCAGTGGCTTTGCCCGCTTATATGCGTCGCGATACAGCTATTGCTCTTTCTGTACGGAGACTGCAGCTGATCGCCACTTTTGATGCAGCCCGTTTTCAGGTGCAGAGCATCAAACCTAAAAAGGAAACTGTCAGTGCTGAACTCCGGCTGATAAGCTGGACACTCAATCAAATGGCCGACCATTTGAGAGAAAATGCCCTCAAACTTGACAGTGACCAGATCGCCCTTTTGCAACAGCAGCTCAATGAAATGAGTGCAACTTTGAATCAGCTTCAAAAAAACATTTCCTTTTCCAGAGAATACAAACTGGACTGCAACCCTTATATTCAACGGACTTTGAGAAAAAGCGGAGTACGCAATGTCAGATAAGATCTTTTCAGCTTTCAACTCCAGCCGTATCGCCGTCATCGGCGATTTGATGCTGGACGTTTATTTGTGGGGACAGGTGAGCCGGATCTCTCCGGAAGCTCCTGTGCCTATCGTCAATATCAAAAAAAGGGAAGCCCGGCTGGGCGGTGCTGCCAATGTGATCCGCAATCTGGGAACCCTTGAGGCAGGCAAAGTTTATGCCTTCGGCGCCGTTGGCGACGATGAATCAGGCAAGGAAATCATCAAACTGCTTTCCGGCAGCGGTTTTCAAACTCAGGGCGTGACCTGCGACAGCAGCCGTCCCACCACAGAAAAAAGGCGGGTTATGGCAAGCGGTCAGCAAATGCTCCGCGAGGATCTGGAAGACAGTTCCCCCATCGACGATACCCTCCGGCGCCGGATGGTTTCCCCCCTTATTGACCTGGTACGCCGCAAAGAGGTCGATGCTGTCATTTTTGAAGACTACGCCAAAGGCGTTCTGGCTTCGTGGATGCTTGAAGAGATCCTCGTTGAAACCCGCAAAGCCGGTATTCCCACCGCCCTTGACCCCAAACCCGGTAATCTGATTCCTGTAAAGGGTCTGACCGCCATCAAACCCAACCGCCTTGAAGCCTTTGCTCTGGCCGGACTTCAAGATCCCGGTCCCGGCTGTGCCCCCGGGGAAGATCAGGAGTTGCAGAAGGCCGCAGAAATCATTGAATCCCAGTGGGAACCTGACTATCTGCTTCTCTCTCTGGCAGCCCAGGGATTGGGGATCTTCCGTCAAAGCAAGTGGCACAAGCTCATTCCCACCCGCGCCCGGGAGGTTTTTGATGTTTCCGGAGCCGGAGACACAGTTACAGCCACCTTTGTCCTGGCCTGCACCGCCGGAGCGGATGCCGCATTAGCTGCCGAAATCGCCAACTGTGCCGCCGGGGTCGTGGTGGGCAAAGTCGGAACAGCCCCCATTATAAAAGAAGAACTTATTTCCGCCTGGAAAGGAATTAACAAATGAAAAAAACTCCCGTTGCAGTCATCATTCCCGCCCGTTACGCCAGCACCCGTTTCCCCGGCAAACCCCTTGCTTTGCTGGCAGGAAAACCTATGATCCAGCACGTCTGGGAAAAAGCCATTGCATCAAAGGCTGATGCCGTGGCAGTGGCCACCGATGATGAACGTATTGCCGCTGCTGTCGAAAAATTCGGCGACAAAGCCATTATGACCTCGCCGGATCACCCCTCCGGCACCGACAGGATCGCAGAAGCAGCAAGAGCCTTCGACGGCGTTGAAACTGTCATCAACATCCAGGGGGATGAACCCCTGATCCCCACGGCTCTGGTGGATGAACTCATCGACCTGATGACTTCTGACAGAACCATTGAAATGGCCACAGTCGCGGTTCCGGCAGACCGGACCAAAATGACTGAAAACAATGTCAAAGTGGTGTTCGGGACATCCAATCAGGCTCTTTATTTCAGCCGTTCAGAAATTCCCTTTGTCCGTCAGGGCGGAGTTGATCCCGGCTGCTATCTGCATTGGGGGATCTACGCCTACCGCAAAGACATCCTTGAACGCTTTGTCCAGCTTCCTCCGGGAAAACTGGAAAATTCTGAAAAACTTGAGCAGCTCAGAGCTCTCGAAAACGGCATCGGCATCAAAGTCATCACCTCTGTTCTGACCACCATCGGCGTGGACACTCCCGAAGATCTTGCCAGAGCAGAAGCCTCATTGAAAGGACAATTATGAACAGCGTAAAAGTCAACGACAATCTTGTTATCGGCGGTGGAAAGCTCACTTTGCTCGGCGGCCCCTGTACCGCTGAAAGTGCAGAACTTTGCTGCGAAGTGGCACTTTTTCTTAAAGCTCTTTGTGCCAAACTGGATATCCAATATGTTTTCAAAGCCTCATTTGACAAAGCCAACCGTTCCAGCGGCAGCTCCCGCCGGGGCCCCGGTCTGAAAGAAGGTTTGCGTATCTTTGAAGAGGTCAAAAAACAGTGCGATGTGCCGGTCATCACCGACATTCACGAAAGTGATGAAGTTCCTGCAGTTGCCGCCGTGGTGGATATGCTTCAAATCCCCGCGTTCCTCTGCCGTCAGACCGATCTGCTTCAGGCGGCTGGAAAAACCGGTTTGCCCGTTAATATCAAAAAAGGACAGTTTATGGCTCCTGAAGATATGAAAGGCTGTATTGAAAAAGTCCGGATGACCGGCAACAACAAGGTCCTGCTCACCGAACGGGGCAGCAGTTTCGGATATCATAATCTGGTCGTGGATATGCGCGGTCTCGCCACAATGCGCACCCTTGATGTGCCCGTAGTCTTTGACGCCACCCACTCTGTCCAGCTTCCCGGAGGATTGGGCAATGCATCAGGCGGTCAGCGGGAATTTGTTTTCCCCCTGGCCCGTGCCGCTGCTGCCGTAGGGATCGATGCCCTTTTTGCCGAAGTGCATCCCCGCCCCGCAGAAGCCTGGTCCGACGGCCCCAACTCATTGGATTTTGACGGCATTACAGAAGTTCTCACCAAGGTAAAACAGATTTATGATATCTGCAGATAAAGCCCGCCGCATCAAAGCGGTTATTCTTGATATTGACGGTGTTCTCACAGACGGTCGTGTGGGATACGGTGGAAATGAACTCATTAAATTTTTCCACTACCGGGATGGCCACTGGCTGAAACTGGCCCTGCGTGCCGGTCTTATTGTAGGACTTCTTTCCGGGCGGGAATCCCGTGCCAACCGGGAACGGGCGACCGAACTGGGATTGACTTTTGTCAGAGAAAACATCCACGACAAGCTGGTTGAATTTGAAAAACTCCTGACCGAGTACGATCTTGCTCCTGAAGAGTGCCTTTACATCGGTGACGATGTCATTGATATGCCCGTTCTGAGCCGGGTGGGGATCCCCGTGGCCGTGGCTGATGCGGTTCCGGAACTGGACGAAGTGGTCATCTACCGTACCGCCGCCCCCGGCGGACACGGTGCTGTATGTGAAACGATGCGTCTGCTCCTGAAAGCCAGGGGCGACCTTGACGGATTGCTGGAGCGGTACCGTAAATGAAAAAATTCACCTTTTTTCTTCTGCTGATTCTGGCATTTCAGGTTTCCGCTCAAAAAACAGCTGATATGAATGGTGTTGTGGTAAGCAACGTCAAGGTTCCCTTTTACAATAAGGGCAGCCTGCAATCTATGATTTTTGCAGACAAAGCTGAACACCGGGCACAGCTTCTTTACGGATACGATGTCATCATCAATATGCTCCAGAAAAAGGTGAATCCCGACTGGATACAAAATGACTGGAAACTCAAACTTTATCCTCTGAACGCTTCTCTCAAGGATATTGCCGGATTTTGGAAATCCCGTCTCAAATATTGCAATGCTGTTATTTTTTCATCCGAAGGAATTCTGCACCAGCAGGAGCGCACGGCTTCCGGCAGTAAAAAAGTCAAACTGCGTTCTCCTATGCTGGATTTGAACGGCATCGGCTTTTCAGCCAACTTCAAACGTCACGAGATCAAGGTCAATTCCGATGTCTCCTTTGTGATGCGTACGGCTCAGAGCGACCCCAGAACATTCAGGGACAAGATCCCTCAGGAATATGAATGTCTCAGAGGCAAATCCGATATGCTCCATCTGGACAATCTCAAGCATCATATCATCCTTTTGGGCAATGTTGATATCAACGACGGCAAGATGCGGCTCACCTGTGACCGCCTGACAGTCTTTATGGGTGAAAAAAGTGCCAAAGGAAACTCCAAAGAAGAGACCAACAGCACAATGGATTTTTCTGGCGTCAAACAGATCTTCGCCGACGGACACGTCAAAGTGGTCAAAATCCTGCCCCCCGGAGCTCCTGCAACCGACTCTCAGGAAGTAAGAGGCGATCACCTGACCTACGATACCGCCACCGGGGTTATGACCGTCACTGGTGATCGTTCCCGTCCTGAAATCAGAACAGGTCAGGGTTTTATTCTCAGAGGCCGGGAACTTGTTTTTTTCCGCAACAAGATGCAGATGATCGTTCCCCGGGATTGCTGGATGCAGATCCAGCAGAATGGTGTCAAACGTTATCTGCTTTCAGACTACGGCAATTTCAATTTCAATACCGGTATCTGTGACTTTCTGGGCAACGTCAGGGGCAGTGCTCCTCAGCACGAACTTGCTTGCAAAAAAATGCGTGCCTTTTTGCAAAGAAACGAAAAAAAATCTGCTGCCGCTCCGGCGGAAAAAAAGTCTGCCTCGCCGCTGAGCGGAGCAGGTTCCTTCAATACCGGTTCTATGGAGCTCAAGCGGGTTCTCTGCCGCGGAGCAGTCAAGATGTTCCGCCGGGAAAACAAAGGAGTCTCGACCCTGTTTTCTGACGAAGCAGAATTGAACTACATCATTGACAAAGCGATTTTCACCGGAAATGTAAAAAGCACTTCCGGCGGCAACACGATCGAAACCCCGCTGATGGTTTTGAACCTGAAAAAAACTGCCGCCAAAGGGGACAACCGGGAACTGGTCAGTGCAGAAGCAAAAGAAAAGGTCAAACTGACCGGCCCCGCCGGTGCCAACGGCGAATTTTCACTTCTGACAGCCGATCACGGATTCTTTGACTACAAAGCTGACAAAGTCGACTTCACCGGCAATGTCTCCGGTTCCCGGGGCAAATCCAACTTGAAAGGTGACAAACTTGAACTTTTCCTTGCTCCTCAAGCCCCGGGCAGCAAACCTGTGGCCATCCCCGGTGTGGCGGCGGGAGCAAAAGGTTCTTCCCGGACTCTCAAGCGGGCGGTCATCACCGGAAAAGGTGTGATGGATGACGGAGCCAACAAGATGTCAGGTGACAGACTTGAATATTTCTTTGCTCCGGCCCTGCCGGGAACTCAGAATCAACCGGGGATCTTTCAATCCGGTTCACTCCGGGTAATCAAAGTGGTATGTGACGGCAACGTTAAAATCATCAGTGCCAGGGAAAAGAAAAATTCCGGAAAACCCACTCCCGGCGTTATGCTGGGCCGCAACACCCAATTCAGGGAAATTTCTTCAAAGCATATGACCTCTGATCTGCTCAAGCATACGACGGTTTTCTCAGGAACAGTCTCTATGACCGACGGCACAAATAAGATGGATTGCGACAGACTTGACCTTTTTGCCAAACCCCAAAAAGTGCAGCCGGGATCCACCTCCGAACCGGCCCTTGCCGATCCCGATGCAGATCCCTTTGAGCTGACTGCGGAAAAAAGCGTTCCCAACAGTATCGCCGTCGGAAACGGTCTTGAACTTGATAACGCTCTTGCCACGGGCAATGTGGTCATCGACCGCCGGGAAAAACCTCAGGGCCCCAGCGAAAAGGTCTTTTGTGAACGGGCATTTTTCAACGGCGGTAATATGACCATTGAGTGTACCGGCAATGAAACCGTCCGCCCCCGGGCTGAAGGTTCCGGCAAAAAGCACTATGCCGACAAATTCACCATCTTCCTGAAAGACGAACGTCTGGAAAGTTCCGGAGAAACCGTTACCAAATGAGTACACCGGTTTACTATGCCGAGCAAAAGGATTATGCTCCGGATCAGTTGCGGCATTCTCTCCGTAAGATCCTGTCTCCCCTTCTTGCAGAAAGGGGAGATCTTTCCGGCAAAAAAATCCTGTTGAAACCCAATTTGCTCTTTTGCCGCCGCAGTGATGATCCGGCGGCGGTGCATCCGGAGCTTATTGTGGCTGCAGCTGAAATACTGACTGAAACAGGTGCAAGTGTGACTCTGCTGGAAAATCCGGGAACTCAGAATGTCAGCACCATCATCGACAAGATGAATATCGCTTCACAGCTCACGGAACTGGGAGTCAGTTTTGACAATTTTTCCGACTACCGGACAAAATCATTGCCTGAAAAATGCTGTTTCAGACAAGTGAAGCTCGCCCGTGAATTTGAATCCTTTGATCTGGTCATAGATCTTGCCAAAGCCAAAACCCACGCTATGATGACCCTTACGCTGGCAGTAAAAAACCTTTTCGGCCTTATTGATTCAGCGGACCGTATCTCCTGGCATCTGGCAGTGGGCAGCGACTTTGCCCGCTTTGCTGATCTGCTTTTGGATCTTTACCTGACAGTTAAGCCGCAAATCAGCATTATCGACGGCATCATCGGAATGGAAGGAAACGGTCCCGGCAGCGGCACTCCGGTCAACAGCGGCTTTCTGGCGGCATCGGCCGACGCCTTGGCGTTGGATGCCTCAGTTGCACAAACCCTGGGCACTCCTCTTGAAAAAATCGTCCTTTTCAGGCAGGCAAAAAAAAGAGGGCTTGACTTCTCTTTCACCGATTGCGGTAGGTCTCCTGCCCTTGAGCCTTACAAACTGCCGGACCCTCCGGGCAGACTTTACGCCTGGGGCGTATGGCTGCCGCCATTTTTCAAAAAACAGTTGCGTAATCTGGTTGGCAGCCGTCCTGTCCTTGCTTCTGATGAATGTATCAGCTGCGGCCGCTGTGCCCGGGTGTGTCCTCCTCAATCCCTCAAGATGAAAGAGAAAAACCAAAAAAGCCTTCCTGTCTTTGACCTGAATAATTGTATCCGCTGTTACTGCTGCCAGGAGCACTGTCCCAAAGGAGCGATCACGACCCGTCCTCAGCTCTTGAGTGCTTTTTTCTCAAAGCTCGTAAAACTTTTCCGCCGCTGAAGCCCGCCCGGCAGTAAAAGAAAAGAGCTGACAGCAGCAGGATTCCGCCGATATAGGGCAAAGAGTGCCCCAATGCAGTTTTTTCGATTGCAGAAAAAAGCATCATATCGTGGAATCTGCCCTGAAGGATATTTTTTGCACTCCATTTGACAATGCGTATTTTTCTGAGAGGACCGATTCCCCGTGGGCCTTTTCGTACCGCACTTTTCAGCAGAAACAAACCTTCTTCGCCAAAGGAAAGCAAAAGTTTCCCACTGTCTGCCGGAGCACCATAAGCCAGAAGCCAGGGGACTTCCGGAGCTTTTTTTGAAATCTTCACAGCAGCGGCAAGTTCTTCCTGAGTGCAGATGCCCTTCAGAATCTGTTTGGTTCGTTGCAGTCCGTGGAGTTCAGTAAGAGTCCCCAAATCTTTGAGCAGAGCCCGGTCTGCCGCAGCAAGGGGCCTTTTCAGGGAACTCCGCGAAAAGATCCCCCGCAAACGGTCGATCATCTGCGATGTCAGAGCCCCGGCCCTGTAAAGCTGTTTTGCCACAGCAGGAACACTTCCGGCCAATCCCACAACTTCAGAAACAGCCCCGACGCCGGAAAGTGTGACCAGAACCATATCCACAGGACGGCCCTTGATCCTGTTGTAAGCCTGGATCCCCAGATCACGGAGATCCCCATACAAGCAAAGATCAGAAACGATCGCTCCGGCCACAGCGGCACTGTTTTCCCCTTTACCGGTCAGGAACCCTTTTGCCGTATCGAGCGTACCGCGTCCCCAGCTGCGTCGGACGGCACGGCACTCATAAAGTTTTTGAGCAGCGGCGTGAGCATTGGGCAGAGCCATACCTGTAACATCACAGCAAAGGCGTTCTGCCTCCTGAAACCGCTGTTCAGCCATCAATTTTTTGATTTCAGGTAAATAGTCAAAATCGGGCAGATGTGCCGGATTGAGATTTTTTTCCTGATAACAGATAAAAAAGAACCAACCTGAAAGAAAAAGGAAACAGCTCCCTGTCAAAAAAGCTTTGACAAACTTGATCATTTCCAGCTTGAAATAGCTTCAACAGTCAATTTGGGGACGTGCAATTGATCGTTATCATCCAGATAATAGGTGATTTTTTCCGGATCATCAACATCTTCATAAACAGGTTTTTCCCCGGCATACCCCAAGGCGACGATATAAAGGATCGCTGTTCCCTCAGGCAGTTCCAACAAAGCGTGTATGGCCTTGCGGTCGATGGCGCCCATCCAGCAGCAGCCGATCCCCTTTTCCCAGGCAGCGAGCTGAATGGTATGAATGGCAGCTCCGGCATCAGCTTGCAGCAGGGGCTGAGCGGCATCGGCCGCATTGCCGAGAACTGCAATAAAAGCTGTGGGAGCAGTCACATCCGGCACAGGATTCCGCCGGGGAGCCACAGCTCCGGCCCAGGCTGTATGGGGAAAAATCTGTTTGACAAGTTCCGGAGTTCTGGCGACCACATACCGCAAACGCTGGGCATTCTTGCCGCAGGAAGCGAGGCGTGCCATATCGATCAGATGTTTCAATTCTTCATCAGAAAGAGGCTTCTGAAGAAATCGGCGGACAGTCCGGCGTTCACGCATAACAGTTTCAAGTTCCATAAATACATTTTCCTCTTGTTTGGAGAATGAACGATTTTTAACAGAGGTATTTAATATAGCCCTGTATATCAAAAATGTCAAGAGTGCTTTTTTTCTGCAAAATGACAAAATTTTTGAAATTATGCTATTTACTTGAAACACTTGCTGCTGTATAGTATAAAGAGGAACAAAAAAAGGATGACTTTTTTATGAATATGCGTGAATACAAAAGTGAAGATCTTGCCAAAGTAATGGAAATCGCCAATATTGCCTGGCGTCCCATCCGTCAGATGAGCAGAGAAGCTCTCGGAGACACCATTGCCGACATTCTCAATCCTGCCGGGGATGACTGTTCAAAGGGGCTCCAGGTCAAAGCTCAGATAGAAAGCGGTCAATGGGGGATCGCCGTCTGTGAACACGAAGGTGAAGTGGTGGGCTTTATCACCTACTCCATCAATGGCATCTGGGGAGAAATCTGCAACAACGGAGCTCTCACTTCGACCGGTCTTAAAGGCATCGGCCAGACGATGTATAAATTTGTTATGGCAGAATTCCGCAAAGCCGGCGTCAAAGTTGCCAAAGTCACCACCGGTTTGGATTGGGCACACGCCCCTGCCCGCCGAGCTTACGAAAGAGCGGGGTTCAAAAAACATCTTGACTCAACGACCTATTATATGGAGCTGGATTGATTTATGGAAAATCTGTGCAAAAACATTGAAAAACATCTTCATTCTGTCTGTTTTCATCCCTCCCGTCACGTGGGCTCTCCCGGTGTGGCTGCTGCGGCAGACTACATTGAAAAAACCTTCCGTGAATACGGTTACACCGATGTAAAGCAGGAACTTTTTGATACGACGGGCTGGCGTTTCGGTCATATGATCTTTGTTGATCTTGACAACGGCAGTGTTCCTGTTCCCGGAGCTTTGGCCTGCTTTTTCTCCCGTTCCACCGATGTGGAAGGTGTCCCCGTCTGGCTCACAGAATCCGACCTCAAACATCTTGATACAATAGATGTCAAAGGCAAGCTCTGCGTTGTGGAATTTTTCTCAGAAAGTGCCGACATCAGAGGCCGGAACGGCATTGCCGAAGATCTTGATAAACTGGGTGCTTCCGGAGCCGTTTTTATCAGTGCTCCTTCTTACCATACAAACCGTGCTCCCAGCTCCAAGATCCAGCGTTCCCCCTATCTGAAGCAGTTGGGGACAGCAGTCGTTGCAGAAAAGGGAGCTTACTATCTTGCCAATCACAAAGATCACCGTTACCACCTGATCATTGATGCCGATACCTTTCCTCATAAGTCCTCCAACGTGGTTGCCATCCGTCCCGGCACAGGGAACAAGCGGGCCATTTTCGGATGCCACCACGATGCGGCCCCCTTTGGCCAGGCTGCAAGCGACAACGCCTCCGGTGTGGCTTGTGTCCTTGAAATGGCACGGCTGTTAAAAGATCAACTGCCTGAGTGGACCTTTGAATTCGCCTCTTTTGATGCTGAAGAATATTGTATCGGCCCCAATCCGGTAGGCAGTGACAGTTATGTCAAATCACATCCGGAACGCAAATGGGAGTTCTTTATGAATTTTGACAGTGTGGGTATGCATTTCGGTCAAGATGTCGTGCATATTGCCTTCCCTGAGAAACTGCCTGAATTTGATACGATTTACACAAAATACCCCTTCAAAAACGGCGGTGACGACCGGAGTTTCCAGTGTATCGGTGTTCCGGTTCTCTGGTTCAATACCCACGCAGAATTCCAGGACTTCCATACTCCCCTGGACACCAT
>JAZUPO010000255.1:0-16144 GCA_045605205.1 Victivallaceae bacterium | reverse complement strand
CATCCCCGCTGACACACTTCTGACCGAATACTGTCTTTACACCTTCGGTTCCAAGGCAGCTCCTGCTTTCAAAGCCTTCTTCAAATACCTTGACTCCCGTTTGAAAGCTGAAAAACTCCCCAATCCTGTCCGTGATGACTGGAGCCAGCTGGAAGCCCACGCCAATTTGCGTGTCCTCACCATTCCTTTCTGGCAGAAGCGTTACCCGGCTGAAGCGATGAAAGAACTTGACCGTCTTTTCTTCAAGGCTGTTGCTCTCTGCGACCCCAAAACTCCGGAGCTTGTCCCTTTGAAGATCGAATACGAATATCTCCGCCGTGCCGCTGCCATCTGCAACGCGAAAAAGGTATACGATGCCAATCCCACCGATGCCAATTTTTCCAGAATGCTGGATGCCGTGGCCGCAAGAAACAACTTCCTTGCCACATTGCCTGAAGATCCCAAACGTCCCGGCTATGTTGACAGAAAAAAGTGCTACAACTGGACCAAACTTACGCTGCTCAAAGACGGCGGCTATATGCGGGGCCGTTTCGGCAGCGTCTTTGAAGTAGATGCCGCTCTCGCCCGCAGTGCCAGACGCAGCGGTGAAGCCGTCAAGGTCAAAGATTTCAAAGATACCGCCTGGGCAAAAGCTGAAAGCTGGACTCTGCGCCCCAAAAACAGAGGAACAAAAGAGATCGCCGCCTCTTTCAAGGTGGGATTCAATGACAAGGGGCTGCTTTTCAAGCTCAGTACCATTGCTGATTCTGTGGCGGACGGTGTAAAAATCAAGCGGGACGGTACTGCCTGGTACTATCCCAGTTTTGACATTTCTTTCTTTGCCGATCCCAATGGCAAAGGACGGCACATTATTTTCAACTTCCAGAGTGTTTCAAAGTATGACTCTGAAGTCCATTTCGATGCCGCCGGCAAGTTGAAAGAAAATCCCAAATGGAACGGCAGCTGGTCTCACGTTTCCCGCCGCAAGGGTCCTGTCTGGGAAGCTGACCTTTTCATTCCCTTCAGCGACTTCGGAGCTGACATTGTGAAGCAGAAAAAGGTCTATATGCAGATCGGGTACTCTGCGGACTCCCAGAAAGGACACTACACCTGGAATCAGCCTTTGGACGGCAATTTCGTTTCCCGCACAGGACTCGGAACCATTACCCTCGGTAAAAATCAGCCGCAGAAAGTTGAAGTCAAAGAGTATATGTTGAGTGACGATTTCGGAAAAGGCAAACGCCTGCCCAAATACTGGCTTGCCTATCCTTCCGGCAAACTCAAATACCATTTTGACGGCAAAGTTCTGGTTTTCGGCGGCACCAACAAGCACGGATATCCTTCTGTAAAAAAGCGTGATCCTGCATTCCGTTTTGCTTCTGCCAATGATAAAGTCACTATGACCATCAAAGTTTCCGGCAAAGGAAACATTGAAATGGGAGCCGGACTTTATGACAAGAAAAAATGGGTCATCAACCGGGGGCGTCAGGGGGGCATCAAGCTGACAGATAAGCCTCAGGAATACTCTTTCACCTTCGGTCCCGATGCAGATTTCCTCAGAGGAGTTGAAACTTTCATCCCCTCCATCCTTGTCCGTGGGATCGGTGAAGTCCGGGTCTACGAATTCAAAGTCCGGCACGAAAAGAAATATTGATACATTCTTGTATACAGAGGAGTGCATATCTGAAACTTGTTTCACAACTCTGTAAGTAAAATGT
Source organism: Victivallaceae bacterium (assembly GCA_045605205.1). GTDB lineage: Bacteria > Verrucomicrobiota > Lentisphaeria > Victivallales > Victivallaceae > UBA1784. The sequence continues at coordinate 14,447 of JAZUPO010000255.1, read as the reverse complement.
GCTGTTGTACAAAAATATTCAATTGAAGCAAAAAGGGTTTGCTCACAAATGAAAATTGAACGTTCTGTTATTTTTGAAAACCGCTCAGGAAAAGGAACTTCCTGGTTTCACACCCGCTGCTGCAAGATCGGTGACGGGACTCTCTTTATGTCAATGCAGAGTGCCGACGGCAGCGATTTTTACGGCCCCGTACACGAATCGGTTTTTGACGGAAAAAAGTGGAGCACTCCGGTGGACATTCCCGGTCTGGACTGGCAGCCTTGCGTAGATGATATTTCAGAAGGCATCTGCGATGTTGTACCTTATTATCACGCCCCCACTGACACAGTTCTTGCCATCGGACACAATGTCTATTACAAAGACGGAGCTCTTTTTGACTCCCTGGGCGACTGGGAAGAAAACAAGGGACCGGTTGTCTGCCGTTATCCTGTCTGGGCGATCCGCAACGCCAAAGGCGAATGGATCCGTACCCGGAAAAAGCTGGTGGTCCCCGGCTTTGAAAAGTGTTCTATGTGTTCCTGCGGCAGTTCCCAGTGGTTTTTCAGAGGGAAAAATGAAGTTTTCATTCCCCTTACCTTCGGTTTTTTCGGCCGCCGTGACCGGTGTGTCTGTTCCACAAGATTTTTCTACGACGGTGAAAAGCTGGAATTCATCGAAAAGGGCAACGTTCTTGAACTGCCCGTCGACCGGGGGCTTCTGGAACCCTCAATCGTCGATCTGGGGAACCGGGTTTTATTGACGATCCGTGCTGAGGACGGCTGCGGCTATGTTTCAGAAAGTGCCGACGGCCTGAATTGGGGGCCTATCAAAGCCTGGCAGTTTGACGACGGCGAAAAACTTGAAATGTCCTCCACCCAGCAGCATTTCCTCTATTGCGGCGGAAAACTGCATCTGGTCTACACCCGGGGCGACGGTTCAAATTCCCACGTCACACGCTTCAGAGCTCCCCTTTACATTGCTGAAGTCAACGAAAAAAACGAACTCGTCAAAAGTTCTGAAACCGTTGTGCTGCCTCTTTTGGACGAAGGCGACCACGCCGCCGGTATGGGCAATTTCCAGGCCATTGCCATTTCTGACAACGAAGCCATTGTTTCCGCAGGTGAAGAACGCTGGTACGCAGACTACCTGGGCGATACCCTCTTTGCACGCATCACTTTTTAAAAAAAAGGAGAAAATTGCGATATGAAAAAACAATTCACTCTGATTGAACTTCTCGTTGTTATTGCCATCATCGCCATTCTTGCTGCTATGCTTCTGCCCGCCTTGCAGCAGGCCCGTGAACGGGGCCGTACCGCCAGCTGTCTCAATAATATGAAAACCCTGGGACTGGCAGCACAATCCTATATGCAGGACAATAATGAGTTCTTCCACAACTACCAAAACGCAAAATCCAGCGATCCCAATCACCGTTCCTGGTCACATCCCCTGTTGGAAAAAAGCTACCTTGCCCCCTATGTCGGTGCGGAAAATGGTGCATTCCTCTGGGGTGGCCACGGCAGCACCAAAAGACGGAGCAGATTTCTCTGTCCCAATGTCACAAGTGAAATGCTGGGACTTGCCACAAGTTTGACCAATGCTGTGGGTATCAATCAGTATGCCTACGCCGGGAAGGAATACCAGCAACCGAAAGATGGTACGAAATTTCATGGTTATTTCAAGTTGACTCAAATCGTGTCACCTTCCCGTTCTGTAAACTACGGAGAAATAACCCCCGGAAAAAACCAGCTTGTCTCTCCCGACTCAGGCGAAGTCGGTGAAAGTTCAAGACTCCACTACCGTCATCAGAGCGGAGCAACATCTATGGTTGTCTTTTATGACGGCCGTGCAACTCCGGTGCTTATGTCCAAAGTTAATGCCCTTGTGGGACACTACTTGCAAGGCTTCTGGACTGTGAGCGTTTTTTTCAGTCCGTACAAATACAACAACAGATGGCAGAACTGAAATAAAATATTTCCTGAATCCCGGAACTTTCAGATAACGTGACCGAATATTTCTGCTCGCTATATTCCTGCGGCATCGGCGAACTCCATATCCACGGATTCAAGATCCGCCACGGAAAACGGTATTAACCTTCCGGAAGAACCCAAAAATCAGGGGACTGCTGCAAAAAACTGCGGCAGTCCCCTTTTGTGTCAGAATAGGAGCAATTATCAGAATTTGCCCTTCAATATTTCAACTTCCTTACAGTAGGCGGCGACCTCTTCCTGAGAGAGTTCTGTTCCGTCGGAACTGCGGGGAGAAATCCAGTTGACTTTCGCGTAATTGAGGGCTTCAGCAAGGGAAATATCCCCCCAGCACAGGAATCCCGGCTGTGAGGCGGCCACACTGTAAATGCCGTTGGGCAGGAATTTCACAAAAGGATTGGACCTGAATGAAGAAACAGTCCGGTCATCAAAACGCAAACTGGCAGGAGCATTTTCAACTGTGACTTCGCTGATCCCTTTTTCCAGTGCTCCGACAAACAAAACTGCCATACCGCATTCTTTGACGCCCCACAAAGCCACCTCTTTGGCCTTGAAATTCTTTTTTGCCGTCCTGACCAAAGCGACAATGCCGTACATCCATTCCCCCATAAGAGAACGGCCGATCCACAAGAGCTGTCTGAAATACTGGTGATGCAGACCGCCGCAGGGAGCCTGCTGGCAGGTTTCACCGGTACCGAAAAGATCGGGCATAATCAGAGAAGCCCCGTCTGCCGCCGCAGCAGCAATGGTTTCGGCACTCAGCTCCCCCTTTCCTTCAGGGTGCACAAGGATCCTGATCTTTCCCTTGTCCGTACCTTCTTTATAAAGGAAGGGCAGCAGATGATCCCCCACGGTCAACGCATAGCGTTTAACGCCTGAAACTTCAGCGTAGGAACTCAGCTTCATACTTCCCGGCACTCCCCGCAGACGCAAGAGTTTTGCAAGTTTACGCCGTTCAGCACCCGCAGAAAAACTTTTTGTTTCCAGCATTTTACTGTGCAGTTCCTCCCCCTTTCTGCGGCAGAGTTCAGGCAGTGTTGCCACCTCTTTGGGGCGGCTTGAAGGAGGATCAAAAAGTTTAAGTTCATCAATAGGAAGCATCGGAGCATTGGGTTCCGGCAGAGCATTGCCGTTGCCGACTCCCATAAGAGCATATTTAAAAAATCCCAGAGCCGACTCCCGCTGCCGGTCACTGTAACCGTGGACCCGGTCAGCCACCGAAAAAGAGATTTTTTCCGGGATCCCCAGACTCCAGTAAATGCGTTCCACCGGGTGATAGCTTTTGAGCATTTCAGCCACGCTGAAGTCGTGATTGCAATCATAGAGAGCGTTTCCGATACGCAGGAACCGGGGAGCGATCAGAGCGAGAACACCTGAAATTTCTGTAAAGGTAAGTCCGTCAGGCAGAAGCTCACACATACAGTTCATACCGTAGACATAAGATTGGAAGGAACCTACACTTACCACCGGCATTGCCGCAGTCACCCGTTCATCCATAGCCGCAAGCCACATCGTCTGATTGCCGCCGCCGGAAGCTCCGGTGGCTCCGATTTTATCTTTAAGGACATACTTCAGACTCCGGAGCAGATCAATTCCCCGCATATTATCCACCACCTGCTGTCCCATAAGGGTTTCGCCGGTATTCATAACGTGACCGCCCAGAGTATTACCGTGATACTCGGTATTATAGCACTGGTGGGCCCGTTCATAAGCTCCTATGGCATCGACGGTCAGGCAGACAAAGCCGTTCTGTACAAGTGCAATGGAGGTCTGCTGCACATTGAGACCGAATTTCCCTTCAGGATTATGACCGTGCATCTGCAAAACTGCGGGGAAAGGCCCTTTGCCGTCGGGAACATAAAGCAATCCTGTTACATACAATCCGGGACGGCTCTGATAAATCAACTTTTCAATGGTATATCCCGGCTTCCGGATCTTGCCGTAACTCCTGACGTCGAGCGGAACTTCAGGGTCATAGCTGACGCCGAATTTTTCCCACAGTTTTTTCCGTAAATTTTTCTGAAATTTTTTCAGTTTGTCAGCAGATTCAAAAACATCAAGCTGATTGACGTGTGCCAGACGACTGGCTTCCCATTTCAGCAAACGGGTAACTTGACAATGTTCCGACATATCCAGATGAAACAGACCTTCCCGGGGGAAAGGTGGGAGATCAAAGTTCCACACTTTGACTTTATTATTGATTTCCATAAGATATTTTCTCTCCTTTAAGAATTTGTATTTTACTCTTCCGGAACAAAACAAAGATTCTCCGAAGTTAAATATAGCACATCAAAAACTCTGCTGCAAGTTTTTTTTCAGGGCAGCAAGGCATTATGGTCCAATAATATTTTTTTCCACTCTGCTTTGGGAAGTTCCAGAGGCGTTTTCCCCGATGCGGCACTGAGGGCGGCGACGGCTCCCGCCGCCTGGCCGGAAGCCATACAGACCGCCTGTACACGCAAAGCGGAATTGGCAAAAGGGTCTGACGATATGATCCTGCCTGCTGCAAGAAAATTTCTGCTGTTTTTGGGGATAAGAGCCCGCAGAGGCACCTGAGGCACAACGCCGGGAGCAAGTTTTTCAGAAATAAGCCCCTGTTCTTTATCGTGTACATCTATTTGATAAAAGGCATTGCAGACAGCATCAGAGTACTTTGTGCCTGTCATATATTCCTGGCGGGTAATGGTGTGTTCCCCCAGGATGACCCGGGTTTCCCGGACACCGCATTCACTTGCACTCAGGCGGAATTCCAGATTTTCCAATGCCGATTGATTCCGCAAAAAACGCAATGTCCGCAACAGAGAACGGCGTCCCTGGATTTCCATTTGTGTTTTGCCGCAGCTGGTACTGCCATTGATATTGCAGATATGGTTTTTGTTCCTTCCACGAGCTTTCAGAAATCCCAGATTGAAGTTTTTTCCCCAGCAGAGATCGTCAGGGAAAAGTTCTCCCCGGGCCACTGCCGTATCAAACGCCTGCTGCACCGCACTTAAATCCACCTTTTCAAGATCGAAGTTTTCAGCATAAACGCTGTATGTCCCCGGCTGGGTATGGGAAGGTTCAACACAGGGAAGTTGTGCCATTTTAACGGCATTGGCATCACCGGTACAATCAATGACGACTTTTGAAACGATTTCATAAAGCCCGTCTTTATCACACAAGGTGATCTGCCATAGATCCCCGGCAAATTTGAGTGCTCCCGGCATCGTATGGAACCTGACATCCACTCCGGCGTCAAGCAATGCCTGATCTCCCAATGCGGCATAGACCAGCGGATTCACCTCGATCTGGTGTTCCCAATGTTTGTGATTGCTGTCAGGGTCAAGGAACCTTTCCGGCAGTTTTCCTCCGGAAAGAGCTAAACTTGCCGTAATAAGTTCCCAGCCGATCCCCTTGATGATCTGCTTTCCCCAGGCATCAAAAAGCCCGGGATTATTGATGCCGCACAAAGTCATCGTGCCGCCGCAGATGCCGTTTTTTTCGATCAATACGGTTTTGGCTCCGGCACGGCCGGATTGAATGGCGGCAATCAGACCGGCTGTACCGCCGCCCATAACTGCCACATCAAATTTTTCCATAAAAATTTCCTTGTCCCCTCGGGAAACTTATTTTTCCGGGGCAGCTGCATTCCCGGAAACGCACTGCGGATCACTCAAATCAAGCTGTTTTTCCCAGAGATATTTCCGGGTTTCAGCGACGACGACCTTATGCAGCAGCAGCAGACTCACAATATTCGGGAGCACCATAAGCCCATTGGCAAAGTTGGCAAAATCCCAAACAAAAGAGAGGGTACTGACAGAACCGAAAAAGATCAAAAGCACATAGATGATCTTGTAAATTCTGATCGCTCCGTCCTTTTTGAAAAGGAAACGGACACACTCTTCACCGTAATAAAACCACCCGAGAATGGTCGTTGAAGCAAAGGCAAAAATAGCAAAAGCAAGCAGATATTTTCCGATTCCGGGGATCAGGGCAAAACAACTTTGAGTCAGGATCCCATTATCCTTGATATCGACACATTCCGGATGAGCCAATGCACAAGAGACAATAACCAACCCGGTCATAGCACAAATAATGATCGTGCAAAATGTTCCCGTATAGGAGACCAATCCCTGCCGGACAGCATTGCGGGTCTGAGCCGTTGCCGCCACAATGGGTTCAGATCCCATACCGGCTTCATTTGAAAACAATCCCCGTGCCACACCATACTGTACAGCCAGCATAATTCCATATCCGCAGATACCGCCTGCGGCAGCCTTTGAACTGAAAGCACTTTTGACGATGAGCATAACCGTATCATCAAGGGCATTGCAGTTGATGCACAAAAGATAAATGCATCCGGCAAGATAGACCAGGGACATAAACGGCACCATCCAGGTGCACACTTTTGCAATGCTTTTCAATCCGCCAATGACTACAAGTCCGATCAAAAGAGCCACGCCGATACCGATACTCCAGACAGGAATATTGAACGCCTTGCTCACAGCTGTGGCAATGGCATTGCTCTGCACAAGATTTCCAGTCCCCAGCACCGCGATACTGGCGACGACACAAAAGAGCACCGCCATCCACCGCCAGTGCAAACCGTTGAGGATCGTATACATCGGACCGCCGTGAACAGTTCCTGATTCATCTTTCACCCGGTATTTCACTGCCAAAAGGGATTCTGCGTACTTTGTTGCCATACCGAAAATCCCGGTAACCATACACCAGAAAACAGCTCCGGGACCTCCCAATGCAATAGCAGTAGCCACTCCGACAACGTTACCGGTACCGATCGTGGAAGCAAGAGCAACAGCAAGGGCGGCAAAAGGAGCCACATTACCGCTGAGCTGTCCTTCCTGCTTTGCAACCAGCTTGAAAGCCGTTCCCAGATGACTTTGGATAAAACGCAGTCTGACAGTATAAAACAAATGGGTCCCCAAGAGCAAGATCAGCAAGGGAGGCCCCCAGAGAAAACTGTCAGCCGCTTTCAAGCCGGCAGCAATATTGGCAAAGAGTTCTTCCATTTTTCTTTTCCCTCAACAGAAACAAAGCCGGAAAGGAAAAACTCCACTCCGGCTTGAGATAAAATTTTTATTCTTTGTAATTCACTCCGGTAATGGAGCAGAACTCAAAGATCTGTCTTCTCACATCACCGTGGACGATTATATAGTGCTGTCCTGCAACTTCTGCAAGGAACTCATCTGCGGGATAGTCGAACTTGACTTCCAAACTGGGCAAATGCGGTGCAGGCGGAGTCCAGCCGGCTTCTTCCCAATCAGGCGGAGCAACGGCTTCTCCCAGAGAAACGTGCATCGTCAGCCCGCCGTATTCATCTTCCGTCAGCCGTGCCAGAGTGACCGTACCCGTTTTCAGTTTTGAAATATTGAGCAGACCTTCACCGAAAGAACCGAAAGCCTTGGGGGAAACTGTGATTTTTCCATCCACCAGCTTGCCGGGAACGTAATCCGGCACTCCCATCAACGCTGAAGTCTCAGTAAATTCATAGAACTCAAGATACCCCGGCTGCTTGCCGGTCAGAAGTTTCATCAGCAGAGCTGTAACAGTTCCATAGGAGTCGTTTTCAGGCACAGTCACCACATCAGCGATCTCGTGAAGCAGAGCCATCGCCCCGGCAGGAGCAAATTTCAGCAGTTTTTTGATACCGTCCACATCGCAGAAACTGAAAGCGTTCCACCGGCGGTCATCCAGAAGGGCTTTCAGAGCCAGAGCCAGCTTTGCGGCATTTTCAAGAGTTCCCGGCTGGGGAGTTCCCTGAATATCCCATTCCTTGCGGATCTTGTCGGCGGCGGCATTGATTTCAGAGTCACTGACATTCTGAGCAAGTTCCTGGACTTCCATAAGGTCACAATGTTCGATTTCCACTCCCAGCAGATTCTTGAGCAGTTGAGCATTGTAGCAGGTGCCGTAAAGACGCATATCCCGGTAGCCGGTCATACCGATACGCTCTTTGCGCAGAGCAGCGGCGGCAGAAGCGGCACGCAGATAGTCGGCAGCTTCGGCGATCCGGGGCTGACTGTCTTTGAAATTGACCAGATACTTGAAATTATATCCCATAGCGGCCATAGGACCACGCAAGGCGGTAGAGCCCGCCTGATCGGCAGTGGTGACAAAATGGCTGCCTTGGTACCAGCCGGACTGTCCCCACAAGAGCATCGGCAGATGTTTGAAATTCTCAATGACCCGGATCACCGCCCAGGAGGGGATCCAGCCGGCAATACAAATCACCAGAGCATCAAAATCGTACTGCTTGAGTTCTTCCACAGCCCGGGCAGCTTCAAGACCTGCAGGATCATCGCTCACAGGGGGCGTATAAAAGATCTCGATCCCCTCTTTTTTAAGGGCATCAGCGGCAAACTGACAACGGCCGTCAATAAACTCTCTGGGAGTATTGACTTCGCCGAAACCGACAAAACCGGCACGGATTTGCATTATTTTTCTCCTAAAATATATTCATTAAAAGCACAATATTCCTGGAAACATTCCTGATAGCGTTCCATATCTTTCCCGGGGACAAAGGTTCTTTCTTCTCCGGAAAGAGCACTTCCCGCCTCGGCGGCACTTGAAAAGAGCCCCGCATCAACGGCACTGAGAATGGCAGCTCCCAGAGCCACAGGCTCTTCGCAGCTGCCCACAGAAACGGGCAATCCCAAAACGTCAGCTTTGATCTGAGCCCAGAGGGAACTCTTTGCTCCGCCCCCCAGAGCCCGGACACATTTCAGCTCCATTCCCAGTTCAGTCAGAGCATTGGCGTTATCTTTGAGCAAAAATGCCACAGATTCCATAATCGCCCTTGCAAAGTGTCCCCTTGTATGAGCGAGGGTCAAACCTTTGACGGCTCCTCTGGCATTGGGGGCGACAACCGGTGAAACAGCTCCTGCCAGATGAGGCAGCAGGATCAGTCCGTCACTTCCGGGAGCAACAGCTGCGGCCGCCCGGTCAAGGTCGGCATAACTCATTCCCCCTGAAAATTCATCCCGGAATTTTTTCATCATCATTCCGGCCGTAGGAGCCCAGGGCAGCAGGGCAAAATCCCCTTTCTGCCAGCCGAGATAGGTACTGATACGCAGCTGAGGATCGATGATGAATTTATCACTCATCGCACAAAGAGCAAGTGACCCTCCCGTACATTCTGTTACAAGTCCGGGGACACCGCCTGACCCCAGATGACCGCAGATATGGTCCATAGGAGCCACAGTCACCACGGCCCCGGGCAGCAGTTCCTTTGCCCGGGCATTGCCTGAAAGTTCCGGCATTGCCTTAAGGGGCAGACCGATGTATTCAAGGACATTCCCCGCCCAGTCCCCTTTACGCATATCGTAGTAAAGCGTGGAAGGCAGCAATCCCGGATGAGTATGAAACTCCCCGGTCAGACGCCACGCCACAAAATCCTCGACCATAAGGACTTTGGCAATGCGTTTGAAGTTTTCCGGCTCGTGGTGCTTCACCCACAACAATTTGGGAGCGGGCCAGCAGGGCAGCACAGCCGTCTGCCCTGACATAGCGATCAGCTCCTGTGTTCCGAAAACCTTTTCAAGTTCAGTTGCTTCCGCAACGGCCCGGTTGTCGAGCCATACGATAGCTTTGCGGACGGCTTTGCCTTCATCATCAATGAGCACTAAGGTTTCCGCCTGTCCGGTCAATCCCACAGACCCCACTTCGCCGGGGGCGATCCCCGCCGCCGCCAGGGCTTTGGCAAGTGCCTGACAGGTGGAACTCCAGTAGAGTTCCGGATCAAGCTCGACAAACTCAGGAGCAGGAGTTTCAAGCAGAAACTCGCAAGCCCCCTCGCCGCACAGTTTACCGGCACTGTCAAAGACCGCCGCTTTGACGGCGGTACTTCCCAGATCTATTCCGCAGCTGTATTGAGCCATCAGTCAAAAAGAGCGTTGATTGCGTCAACAGTGTCATCAGCCAGCTTGTAACCGCCGGCAGACCCCACCTGACCGTTGATGATAAGACCGCCGTAACCGCCCAGTCTTTCGCCTTCGGGGCTGGGGAGATAACCTGCGGGGATATCAGATCCCGCACCCAACTGGATCAAAAAGGTCTGGCGGGCGTGGCTGCGGGCTTTGATGATCTGTCCGTAGTGGAGATAAAGTTCAAAAGGATTATTGGCAATAGCAATATCACCGATACGGATCACATTCATATCGAAGTGCAAATCAGGCTTTTCGTCCTGTTCTTCATAACGGGTGATGACCGCCTTGGCATTTTTGATGAGCACAAAGTGGTGCAGTTTGCTGTCGTAGGGACCGGGGCCGTCCAATTTTTCATTGGCGTGAGTTTCAGCACAGAAATCTTCAAAAGCCTCAGCTTCAGGCTGGATAGCTTCCAGACGTTCCAGTTCCGCCTTGGCGGCACGGTAGTCGGTGTAAGAAGCCCGTCTGCGGGGCAGAGTCACAGGCACAACAGTTGATTTGAAGTACGGCGTATATTCCGTTTCTTCCAACTCCGCACGCTTCACAGCGTCCCGCAGCCGTTTGGCGAGGACAGCCACACCGTCGGCGTGCCAGAAGTCCGGCTCGGTGGTGTAGTGACGCACCAGGTCACGGGGTGACTGGCATCCGGCGGGACTGATCCAGTACAGGGTGTGGAAATCAGGACCGAAATCCTCTTTCAAAAGTTCGCGGGTGGCTCCGGCAAAGTCAGAAGATACCACATAGGTCGATTCCATTACCTGTGAAGGACAGGCCACATTGAGAATGATACCGGTCTTTTTGCCCTCTTTGTCAAGGGTAAAGATCATATCCACGCCGGAGTCTTCACCGGCTTCCATAGCCACAAAGTCTGACCGGGTGGTGTCGCCGTACATTTCAGCGGTGCCGTCAGTGTAAGCAGCCCGGCGGCAGTGACCGATACGGGCATAATCAAAAGCCCGGGCGATACCGCCTTCCTGCCGGTTGTTCCAGGCTTCCACAATGGCATCGGCCATAATGGGAAGCACCAGTTCAGCATATTCCGCAGGAGAAATGGTCTTGGCAAATTCGCCCTGCTGCCACATAGTACCGCCCACAGAACGTTTGTAGTTCATAGCGACGTTGAGAGAAGGAGCAGAGTGAGTGTGGATCGCATTGAGGAAAATGCGTGAGAGATCGATCCCGGCATTGCGTTTGGCGACCTCTTCTTTGAGCAGATTGACAAAAGCGAGGGGAACTCCTGCCACATCAACGGTTCCGCTGATAAAGGACTCTGCTCCGGAACTCATAGCACAGACAGAAAATTTCAGACGGGAGTGGATCCCAGTGGCAATACGGGCATAATACTGACCGTAGAGACCGACTTTGTATTTATTCATATCGGGAGTGATGTCACGCTCCGCCCAACCGATAAAAAGTTTTTCACTCATAACAATGATTCCTTACAAAATTTTCTCAACCGAGAAGCTCTTTCTGAGTTTCGACAATGGCTTCTTCAATGATATCCATACCCTTCATTGCCACTTCATCGGGCATAATAATGGGAGGACTCATACGCAGGATGTGTCCGGCAGGAACCCAGGCAAGTCCTTTGCGGAAAGCCTTTTGGTAAACCATTTTACCGGCTTCATCAAAAGGAGTTTTAGCCTTTTTGTCTTTGACAAGTTCAATACCCAGCAGACAGCCTTTGCAGCGGGTATCCCCCACGATCTCATACTTGGTTGTCCAGTCGGCCATACGTTTCTTGAAAAGTTCTTCAAGGTGCTGAGTATGTTCCAGCAGACCTTCTTCTTCGATCACTTCAAAACAGGCCAGAGCCGCAGCACTTGCCATAGGATTGCCGCCGTAGCTGGTGGAAGCACTGATCTTGTCAACTGCGTCAGCGTAGGGCTTGCGGACAGCCATACAGGTCACAGGGAATCCGTTGCCGAATCCTTTACCCAGAGTGACCACATCGGGGATCACATCCCAGTGTTCGCAGCACAGGATCTTGCCGGTACGTCCCATAGAGGTGAGAACTTCGTCGGCAAAGAGCAGAATGCCTCTTTCGTCGCAGAACTTGCGGAGTTTGGGGAAGAAATCATCCGGCGGCATAATGCTGCCGCCCCAGCCCTGGATCGGTTCAATCACAAAAGCTGCCACCTGATTGGTGGTGGATTCACGGATAAAGGTATCGTAAAATTCAAGATACTTTTCAGTGTCAAGAGAACCGTCTTCACGGGTCCACCAGGGGCGGTAGGTATCGGGACGGGGAACCATATAGAAACCGGAAGGACGGGTGGGGCCGGAAAATTTGGTCATACGGGCACAGCCGATAGAGTGTCCGCTCTTTCCGTGAAAGTCCATAAAGCAGGAAAGGAATTCGTGCTTTCCGGTGGCGGCACGGCAGGTACGCAAACCGGCTTCAACAGCGGCAGTACCGCAGTCGTACAGCTGAAAACACTTCAAATCACCGGGCAGAGTTGCCGCCATTTTTTCCAGCAGGCGGGTTTTGATCTCGGTGGTGAAGTCGTGGCAGTTCATCAGTTTTTTGGCATATTCGGCAACAGCTTCAGAGATCTTGGGGTGGCAGTGGCCCAGAGTGGTCACATAGATACCGCTTGAAAAGTCGATATACTGATTGCCGTCGGCATCTTCGAGCATACATCCCTGTCCTTTTTCAAAGGCCACGGGGAAGAGACGCACCTGACCGGAAAGCCCCCGGTAGTATTGGGCGGCACGGTCGTGCAGAGCCTTGCTTTTGGGACCGGGGATCTCAGGAGTGACAAGTTTGGGGATCTGAGTCAGATCAAGCTGGTAAGGAGCAGGATTATACTTTCCCATAATGGACGTCCTTTCTTTTTGTTGAGTAAATGATGTCTGTTTGTTATTGAAAAATGATTTCAAGGTAAAATAACCCCTCTTTTCCCATAAAACAAGTGCAGTTGCCGCCGGAATAAAGTTTTTTTCTGAAATTGATGTTAATTTTTAACATTTCAGCCTTGCAATTTAAGTTTCAGAGTGCTTTATTATATTATGCACACCCGACATAAAAAACTTCTTGAAGAACTCCAGCGCACCGGATATCTTTCATTCAAGGAAGCGTCCCGCTTTGCGGACGTTACCGAAATGACCATCCGTCGCGACGTGCGTCTGCTTGCAGAACGTCATCTGGTTATGGCAGTCAAAAACGGTATGATCCCCCATCCGGCAGGCTACGAACCGGAAAACAGTGCTCTGCTCCTGACACCTGAAAAGTTTGCTCTGGCAGAAGCTCTTTACAATGCCGTTATGCCGGTAAAGACCCTTTTTCTCGGCAGCGGATTTACAGTTCTTGCCTTTGCCAAAGTTCTTTCCCGCCGTCCTTCGCCCCAGGTGACAGTCATCACCAATTCACTTTCTGCCGCGGCGGCACTTTTCCGCACCCGCCACAAGGTACTGCTTCTCGGGGGGGAACTCCGTCAGGAGTCTATGGATCTGAAAGGAGATATGGCCAACAGCAACATTCAATCCTGTCACGTGGACTATCTGATTTCCGGATGCGACAGCTGTTCGGCGGAATTCGGGTTTTACACCTCTGATCCGGAACTTTCCCGTTTGGAACGTTCTTCCATCGCCATTGCCGACAAGGTGGCGATCATCACCGAAAGCAGCAAATTCACCCGTCAGGGCAAAGCGTGTTTTGCCTTGCCTGCTGAAGTTGATTTACTGGTTACGGACAAAAAAATAGACTCCGGGGCTGTCACAACACTCAGTTGTGCCGGAGTCACAGTTCTGACCGTCTGATTTTCAAATGACCACAGGGGTCACTTTTTTGACCGCTTCAGGCAGCTTGAACTGTACCGGTTTTGAACGGACTTTCATCTGCACAAAATCGTAACGTTTGAAGTTGCAGGGAGCATACTCAATAACCAGCTTGTCTCCCTGCCTGATTTTACCTTCCGGGATCCAGCAATTGATATTGAGCAGTGTCCCCTCCCCCGGTCTCAAGGTGACGATCTTGAAGTTTTCCAAAGGCAGAATAACAGGGAAAGCCGGTTTCCCGGAAGCGGGTTTCACGCTCATAATCCGGTGGCTCAAGTGAAGAACGAACTGGTTTTTCCCCGGTTCGGCATCAAAGCGGATATGATTGAATCCGGTGGCAAGTTTCACAGTATTATTGCCGGTATTCTGAATGGCGAACACAAAACGGTAGCCCAGTTCCTGCACCTTTTCAACAGTAACGATACCGCTGCCGGGAACACCGTTACGGCACTTGACACTCCTTTTACCCATAAGCTGCAGAGAAGGGGTGTAAACGCAAATGTCCGCAGCACTTGCCACCATACTGCCCAACAAGAAAAAAAACAGCAAATACCTCATAAAACAAATTCCTTTCCTGAAATATGCCCGGACCATTACAATTCCTTTGCAAACGCAGAAACGACTCCCGCCAGATTGGCCGCTGTCCGGTAAAGATTTTCAGCACTTTTACTGATGGCTTCGTCAAGAGTCAAAGCCCCGTTTGAAATGGAAAAAACGCCGTCAAATATTTTTTCAAGTTCCCTGTAATTACCTGTCACAGCACCGGAACACAGAAGCA
>JAZUPO010000254.1:0-6908 GCA_045605205.1 Victivallaceae bacterium | reverse complement strand
CAAAAACTTTTGGTGGATTGCCGTTTTTGCATTTGCAAAACCGACAATCCCGCATTTGGCAGAATTGCAACGGCAAATATCAAGGCAAGAGGCAATTTTTCGCAAAAAATAAACACATACTTGACAAGTTTTGCTTACCGGAAGTTCGAGCAATGTAAATCTCTTTATTCTCACAGTACGTACTCCAAAATTTGTTAAAACTTTTGAAAGGCGTGTCAAATTCATTAGATCTATCAGAGACGAAAGAAAAAATGTTCTTGTCACAATTCTACCACAAAAAAAGCAATTTGTCAATAGGTCAAAGAAAAAATAATAAAAAAATATCGTCATTCCGGAAAACAGAGTGACAACCGCAGCTGTGCCGGACAATGAAAACTTGTAAATGAATCTTTACGGCTGTATATTATATAAATAACACTTATTTTATCAGGAGATACCGGATTTATGATTATCAAAGAGTCTGCTTACCCGCGTGCGGCATTGATCGGCAATCCTTCTGACGGTTATCACGGCAAGACTATTGCTTTTGTGTTCAATAATTACAGTGCGGATGTGACGCTTTATGAAACCCCTGAACTTGAACTTCTGCCTGCCCGCAGGGACTATCACGTTTTCAAAAATATGGACGCTCTTTCGGAAGATGTGCGTGTGTATGGATATTACGGCGGGATCCGGCTGCTGAAAGCTGCGGTCAACAGTTTCAATCATTACTGCAGAAAAAATGGTATCGTTCCTGCAGACCGCAATTTTACGATGCGTTACAGCAGTACGATCCCCAACCGTCTGGGATTGGCGGGTTCTTCTGCGATCATTACAGCTGTGATGCGGGCACTTTTCAAATTTTATGAACTTGAAATATCTCCTGCCCACCTGGCTAATCTGGTGCTTTCCACGGAGCGGGATGAACTTTCCATTCCGGCTGGACTTCAGGATCGGGTGGCTCAGGCTTACAATGAGCCGGTTTATATGGACTTCAACAAGGAGTATATGGAGCTTTACGGCACTGGATTATATCAGCCCATTACCATTCCGGCAGGACTTAATTTGTATGTGGCCTACCGTACTGATCTTGCGGAAGGATCTGAAATACTCCACAGCCGTCTGAGAGATGATTATGAGTCGGGGGTTCCCGCTGTTCTTGACGCGATGAAAGAGTGGGCGGAACTGACTGAAAAACTCAAACAAGTTCTGGAATCCGGAGATTTTTCAAGCGTGCCCGCCTTGCTGAACAGAAACTTTGATTTGCGTTGTGAGGTGTGCCGTACAGCGATTTCCGTAATGAACCGGAAAATGGTCGATTTGGCCCGTTCTGCGGGAGCCTCTGCCAAGTTTACCGGTTCAGGCGGTGCGATCATCGGAACCTATGAGGATGAAGCAATGTTCAAACGTCTTACGCAAGTTT
The DNA here is from genome assembly GCA_045605205.1 of Victivallaceae bacterium. Taxonomy (GTDB): domain Bacteria; phylum Verrucomicrobiota; class Lentisphaeria; order Victivallales; family Victivallaceae; genus UBA1784. Next base: position 5,506 of record JAZUPO010000254.1, on the reverse strand, counting down.
GTATGGAACACGGCATTGAAGTTATCAAGCCTCAAATCGTCACAGCGGGGAATATTTGATGAAAAAATTACGCAAAGCTGTTATTCCTGCTGCCGGTTTCGGGACCCGGTTTCTGCCCTTTGCCAAGTCTGTGCCCAAGGAATTGATCCCCCTGGTGGATAAACCTGTGCTGCACTATGTGGTCAAAGAGGCTGCTGATTGCGGCATTGAAGAAATATTGCTCATTATTTCAAAAGGCAAAGAATCTTTACTCAATGTCTTTGCTCCAGCTCCGGAACTGGAAGCTCAATTGGCAAAGAAAAACCGCTTGGCTGAGCTGGCGGAGGTTATGGAAATTGCCGGAAAAGTCCGCATAAGTTCCGTTTATCAGGAGGAGCTCAACGGTTTGGGGGGAGCTGTTCTCTGTGCCGAAAAGTTTGCCGCAGATGAACCCTTTGCCATATTGAATGGCGACACGGTAATGAGTTCCAATACGGCGACGCCGGTACTGGGGCAGCTTCTTGAACTGTTTGAGGAAAAACGGTCAACTGTGATGGCTCTGGAAAAAGTTCCGGAACAACTGCTGCACCGTTACGGAGTGGCAGGGGGAACGATGCTTGCTCCTGACGTACTCAAGGTCGAATCAATTGTTGAAAAGCCCGCCCCCGGGGAAGCTCCCGGCGATCTGGCAGTGGCGGCAAGATATATTTATACTCCAGAGATCTTTGATTGTCTCCGGGTGACCGCTCCCGGCAAGGGCGGAGAGATCCAGCTGCCGGATGCTACGCGTATTTTTATGGAACGCGGCGGAGCTGTTTACGGCAAGGTTTTCGACGGGACCCGTTATGATATCGGGGACAAGATGAGTTTTCTCAAAGCAACAGTGGAATTCGGGTTGCGGCGGCCCGAATTTGCCGCTGAATTTTCAGCGTGGCTCTCAGAAACCGTCCGCAGAAGAGAAGAAGGAAAAAATGTTTGAATTTCTGGAAAAACTTTTCGGTATCAAAAGTGAAGGTAATGAAAAGAGTTCCGGAACGAAAAAAAGTGGAACCCACTCCCCCCGGAACAAAAAGAACCGCAAAAAGGATGAGACCCTGAAAAAAGGGAAAACACATCCTCAAAAAGAGAATCCACCTAAAAAGCGAGTTTCCCGGGAAGAAGTTGTTGCAGAAATCCCCAAAAAGAAAGTGGAACATCCTGAAACATTGCGGGAAGTTCCTGTTGCTGAAGGCAAAACCCGTTTCCTCGATCTGCCTTTGCATACTGAAGTCCAGTTTGGAGTGCAGCACGCCGGTTTTGAATATTGTACTCCTATTCAGGCATTGACATTGCCTGCTGTCCTTGCCGGACGTGATATCGCCGGCAAGGCTCAGACCGGAACCGGTAAGACCGCAGCCTTTTTGCTGGGGGGCTTCACAATGATGCTCAACAAGCCCCGTCAGGGGGAAGCCAAGCCGGGAAGTCCCCGGATGGTGGTGCTGGCTCCCACCCGTGAATTGGCGATGCAGATCCACAAAGATGCTCTTGAACTGGGGGTATTTACGAACTTGAACAGTGTGGTGGTTTTCGGCGGTATGGATCACGAAAAGCAGCGGCGTACTCTGCTGGGGCCCATTGATTTGCTTGTGGGAACTCCCGGGCGTGTCATTGATTACTGCCGTTCAGGGGATTTGAAACTTCAGGATACGGAGATCCTTGTGATCGACGAAGCTGACCGGATGCTGGATATGGGATTTATTCCCGATATTAAGCGGATCGTTTATCATCTGCCTCCCAAGGGGGTGCGTCAGACGATGCTTTTCAGTGCTACATTGGAAGAAAGTATCCTGCGTCTCAGTGCCGGCTGGCTGGCGGAGCCTGCTGTGATTGAAAGTGAACCTGAAAAACTGGTCAGTGAAAACATTGACCAGACCTTTTATTCTGTTTCCCGGGACGAAAAACTGGGGCTGCTGCTTTATTTGCTCAAAAACCGTGAATATGAAAGGAGCATTATTTTCGGCAACCGTAAAGATGTGAACTGCCGTTTGCAGTATGACCTTGCTCGTTACGGATATAATGTGCCTTTGCTGTCGGGAGATATTCCCCAGCAGAAACGGATCCAGATCCTTGAAAAGTTCCGTACAGCAGAGGAAAAGATCATTATAGCCACCGATGTGGCGGCCCGTGGGATTCACGTGGACGACGTATCATTGGTGATCAATTACGATCTTCCTGAGCGTGCCGAGGATTATATCCACCGTATCGGCCGGACGGGGCGTGCGGGGAACAGGGGAACGGCGATCAGCTTTCTGTGTGAATACGGCGGATACTATCTGCCTGACATTGAGGAACTTCTGGGGACGACTTTTTCCAGTGAAGTTCCCACTGAAGAGATGGTGACTTTGCCTGAAGCCGTCCGGAATCCTGAGTTGCCTGAACGCCCCCGTCGTGAGGGAGGCAGTCACCGCGGCGGCGGTTTCCGCCGTGGGGGGAGTTACGGAAAGTCCCGTAACCGCAGATAAAAGAATTGAAAAAACGAAATGAACGGGGAGAAAAAGTCTTATGAAATTCAAGATGGTCCATAATAACTTCAACGTGGCTGATTTGGAAAAGAGTCTGAAGTTCTACGCTGAAGCCTTTGATATGCACGAAGTGAAACGTATTGCTCCTGCCGACGGCAGTTTCATCATTGTTTACCTTGAGGACGGTAATTCAGCTCACCGTCTGGAACTGACCTGGGTCAAAGAGATGGAAGGGGCCTATAATTTGGGAGACAACGAATTTCATCTTGCCTTTGAAGTCGATGATTATGCAGCGGCCCACGCTCTGCACGAAAAAATGGGCTGTATCTGTTACGAAAACCCTGAAATGGGCATTTATTTTGTCACCGACCCCGACGGTTACTGGTTGGAAATCATCCCTGCCGGGAAATACTGAATCACCCCTTGACGCTCCTCAACCGCTATTCAAAACGGATAGCGGTTGATTTTTTTTATATCGGTGATATATTTGAAAAAAGATCATAAATCTTATAAAATCCCGTACTAAGAGGCAAATAAATTTCTACTGTGTGTAGGTTTTTTGGGGGGCAGGTAACTTTAAGCGGCATTGGCATAGTTGATTTGACTTTTAAGCTGTTGAGTGTTATATTTACATTGCACAAAAAAGGAGTAGCCGATGGCTTTTTTCAAATTTTTATGGCGTGTTATCAGAGCATTACTGATTATTGCTGCTTGTTTGATTTGTATGGCAGCTGCCAGTTTTATTTGGCCGCTGTTGCTCCTTTTGATATGGATGCTGCCCCAATCTTTCGGAAGGCTTTGGCGGTATGCCGGAACAATCAAGGTCTGGTAAGAAATTTTCTGCCCAGCTGATCCACCCGGTCAGTGATCTGTTTTTCAACTTCAGATGGCACCGGATAATTGATTTTTTTCCGTGATTTCACCTCTGCGGTAATTTATCCGCAAAGCAAAAAAGGTCTTGAGATCGAAAAAGAGGCGATGAGAAGAAGTATAAAGAGCTTGAAAAAGCATAAAAAAGCAAAAAAAAGCAGAAATTCATTTGACAAATATAAAAACCAGTGTTATATTAAGAAAACATCGCGGAGAGATGGTCGAGTGGACGAAGGCGCCACATTGGAAATGTGGTGTGGGGCAACTCACCGAGGGTTCGAATCCCTCTCTCTCCGCCATTTTTATGCTCAAATTTTAACAAAATATCCCCACTTTTCCCCACTTGTGGTTGCAAAATGCCCATTGTTGTGCTATAATCAGCCATAACCTGTTATTTTAGGTATTCGTATGGCAAAAGCAAAAAACAAGGTTGAGTCTGTGAAACTTGAATTCGGATCTGTAAGACAAAAAACTCCTGGCGGAACTTACTATTTCCGTTACCAAATCAATGGTATACGGAAAGAAATTCCTTTGCACACAACAAGCAAAGAAGATGCCATCCGGCAAGCAAAAGAATTGATCCCGGTGACCAAATCCAAAAGTATTGATATGGTTGCCGCTCATGTCAAACAGGCAAAAGGGCTGGAAAAAATAGAAAGAAAACTGCCATTGGATGAAGCATGGCATATTTACTCAACTCATCCGGATAGAGCTACGCCCCACACCGTCAGTGAACAACTTGCATATAAGACAACATTTGAAGAGTTTTTATCTTTCATATCGACCTTGCCTTATGGAATCGTCAGTATCCATGAGGTTGATCCCAATACAGTTGAGAGTTTTGCGTCATGGATGAAAACAAAAGCTCTTGCTGTTGATACGCATAACCGGAAAATTAAGCGGCTGCGTAAAATATTTGATGTCTTGAAAGAGTATTATCCTCAAAGCAATCCATTTAAGAGTAAACATCTGCTGCGTAATATTCGTGAAGAGCAGGATTCCGTTATCCGCCGTCAGGCTTTTTCACGTCAGGAAGAGTTGCAGATTTTGGCTGAATTAAAAAATCCGGCACGCAAACTTATGAATAAGGAAGAAATACGGATCGTTTACCATATCGGTATGTTCACCGGTCAAAGGCTGAAAGATTGCGTATTGATGCAGTGGCAGAATATTGATATGGAACGTCGCCGCATTTATGTCAAACAGTTCAAAACCGGCAAGGAAGTTTCAATTCCGATTGCCCCGGAGTTGTATGAAGCTCTTGAAACTGCAAAAACATGGCAAATCAATCAGTATGTCTGTCCGAAATCTGCCGCACGTTACAACAAACTTAACGAAGCAGGTAAAAATGTAGGCAATAACCTTGTCAATATTGATGTTTTGCGGGTAATCCGTTGGATTGGCTTGGAACCATCAGTTTCTGTCCCCGGACGAAAAAAGAAAATGACACAATACGGTTTTCACTCATTGCGGCACAGTTTTGCCAGTTTTTGTGCCGAGGCAGGCGTACCTAAAGCGGTGTTACTTTCTATTCTGGGAACAGATAGCGACATCGCCGACAAATATTATACCCATGTCGGAGATGCAGCACAGGAGCAGGCAATTCGGGCAATCAGTTTTTCCGACGTGGAGAAAACTGATAATGAACGGATCGCTGCCGCTATAGAGTTCCTTGATAAAGAAAAACCGACTCCTGAAAACTGGAATCGGTTGAAAGAAATATTGTCTGAATAATCAACTTGAATTATTCTCTGTCGGAAGTTGAGACTTATTTTGTTCGTCTTCCGGCAGAGTTAAAATGTATTTATAAACATCAATGTTATAATACCGTACAGCTGTGCCGACTTTACGTCTCTTAAACGGGAATACGCCATCCCGTTCCAAATTTCTGAAATGAGCAAAGCTGACACCGAGCATCTCAGCGGCTTCTTTTTGATCTATTAACTTTGGGACAACATCCGGCAGCATTTCGCCTTTTTGGGCAAGGTGCCGCAAATTGCTCATGACTTCATTCATTTCCGGTACAGATATTGTACCGGATTCTGCCAAAGGCAGCAGTAACCGTCCAATTAACCGTACCGTAACAGTACTTACCGGGCATTTTATGAGTTTTTTCATATCATCCTCTGAAAGATATAATTAAACTGAAATACATC
>JAZUPO010000253.1:0-9348 GCA_045605205.1 Victivallaceae bacterium | reverse complement strand
TTTGTACTCCTGAAACTCGCCGGTAAGTGCATATTCCGGAGTTGTCTGAACCATAAAATCCATATCTCCCCGGAAATAAGAAAGACGCCAGCGGATACCTCCTCTGATCTTTCCTGTTCCTCTGGCACGGAATTTGAAAATAAATTTCCCGCGATAGGGAAATACACTGTCCGGATCTGCGTGTTCCTGATTGTCGATATCAAAAACGTGAAAAAGCGTTCCGTTTGTCACCCGGCAGAAAACGGGAGGGCCGTTTATTACTTCTGCTGTGCCGCTCCCTGAGTACCGGTAAAAGGAAAGAAGCTGACTGAAACAATTGTTTCTGACCAGATTGTTCTCTGCCAATGGGGGGATAGAAATACGTTTTGCCATAAGTTTTGAAACCTTATTATTCGCAAGTAATAAAAATTATGCAGTAACCTGATATTTTTACGGCAGACGTTTTCTCTCTCCCATTGCAGGAAGGAGCAGAGGAACACCCGTTTGCCGTGCAAGGTCACGAACCTTGTTGATGGACTCATAACAAGGGTGCATTGCAAGATCAAAAACACCCCAGTGGATAGGCAGCAGCAGTCTGCCCTTGAGATCCCGGAACTCTTTTATAACTTCTTCCGGAAAAGAATGATTATTGGGCCAGCGTTCATTCCAGGCATCGATCTCCAGACAGACAAGATCAAAGGGGCCGTGTTTTTTTCCTATTTCAGCAAAGTGCTTTCCGTATCCGCTGTCTCCTCCGAAAAAGATCTTGCGGCCGTTGCGTTCAAAACTGAAAGAGGCCCACAACGTGGTAAAACGGTCATCCAATGTGCGGCCGGAAAAATGCCGTGCCGGGTGGGCAGTGATCTTGACTCCTGCAACTGTTGTATAGTTGTTCCAGTTCATTTCTATGATCCTGTGTGCGGGAATTCCCCAACTGCGGAGTCTTGCTCCAACTCCCAAAGTCGTGATGATTGGAAATTTTTTGTTTCTGAAAGCACGGATCGTTTCATATTCAAGGTGGTCGTAATGATCGTGAGAAATGACCACAAAATCAAGCTCCGGAATCTCTGTCCGGGGGAGGGGGCACGGCGTGTAGCGGCGGACGATACCGGGCAGGGGGGCGGCATTGCCGAAAACCGGATCAACCATAAAGCGGACTCCCCCCAGCTCAAAGATCAGAGAAGAGTGTCCCAGCCAGCAGACGTTGAATTCTTCTGGACGTGGAGGAAAACTGCTCTTTATCAACTCCACCCGGGGGTAGGGCTGTTTGGGAACATTGGGAGAAGAAAATATAAAACGGAAAAAGCTGGCTTTTTTTGCCAGTTTTTCAGGATTGAGCTCTACTTTTTCAAGATTGAGAAATCTGCCGTTGCGGTAGTTCGGCAGTTTGCTGTAATAGGCTTTTTCTGATTCTGAAGGCTCTCCGCCGATCCGCTGGTAAGCAAAACAGGCTGTGCCGCCGAGCAGAAGCAGAAAAAATAAAAGCACCGGAAGGAGAATTTTCAGAAAAACACTCTTTTTGCCACCCGGGGCGGACTTTTTCTTTTTTTCTGCCATAAATGCGGACTCCTTATAAAATGAAGGATAATTGATGATCATCAGAATAATATAGCACTTATTTTCCCTCAAGTCAAATAAAATTCTTTGCACAAAACCTTGACAAAGTCCTTTTGATACTTTATATTATAAATGCAGAAATGTTTGTCAATCTTATCAAGGAAAAGAAACAATGAGAAGTGATACAATGAAATCAGGTCTTGAGCGTGCCCCCCACCGCTCCCTGATGTACGCTACGGGAATCTCTCCTCAGGAGATAGAAAGACCTTTTATCGGTGTCTGTAATTCTTATACCAATATCGCCCCGGGGCATTGCCATTTGAATAAAGTCGGTCAAATCATTTGTGATGAGATCAGAGCCGCCGGCGGTGTGCCTTATGAATTCAACACCATTGCTGTCTGTGACGGTATTGCTATGGGACATCAGGGAATGAAATATTCTCTGCCCAGCAGAGAGATCATCGCTGACAGTGTGGAAAGTATGGGAATGGCACATCCCTTTGATGCTATGATCTGTATTCCCAACTGCGACAAAGTCGTTCCCGGTATGCTTATGGGGGCTATGCGTTTGAATATTCCCACCATTTTTGCTTCAGGCGGCCCGATGCTGCCCGGTGAAAAAATGGACTTTACCAAGGCTGAAACCGACCTTATCAGCGTTTTTGAAGGTGTGGCCGGCAGAAAAACCGGAGCTATTTCAGAGGAAAATCTCGCTCAGTTGGAGTGTGCCGCCTGTCCGGGAGCCGGTTCCTGTTCCGGAATGTTTACCGCCAACAGTATGAACTGCCTCTGCGAAGCTCTCGGCTTGGCTCTTCCCGGAAACGGTACGATTCCGGCTGTCTCTGAGGAACGGATCGAATTCTGGAAAAAAGCCGCCCGCCGTGCTGTTGAAATGGCTAAGGATCCCAATGCACTTCCGGCAAAAGCGTATGCTACTGAAAGCAGCTTTTTCAATGCTCTTGCCCTTGATATGGCAATGGGAGGAAGCTCCAATACAGTGCTGCATACCCTGGCTGTTGCTACTGAGGCCGGAGTCAAACTCGATTTGAAACTTATTGATGCAGTCAGTCGCCGTACCCCCAATATCTGCAAGATATCTCCTTCAAGTGTTTATCATATGATCGACCTTCATAAAGTTGGGGGCATTATGGCTATCTTGAAAGAAATAGGCAAACTCCCCGGAGCTTTGGACGGCAATACCCCCACTGTTTCCGGAATGACTCTGGCTCAGGAATATGCTTCTGCTCCCGAACCGGACGGGGTCGTTATCCGTAAGCTCGATAATCCTTACAGTCAGTCAGGCGGTTTGGCGATTCTTTTCGGCAATCTGGCTGAACGCGGTTCTGTGGTCAAAGCTGCGGGAGTTGATCCCAAGATGCTGACCCACAGGGGACCTGCTGTTATCTTTGAAAGTCAGGAAGAGGCGTGCGAAGGGATCCTGGCCGGAAAGGTCAAAGCCGGAGATGTTGTGGTCATTCGTTATGAAGGTCCCAAAGGCGGGCCCGGAATGCAGGAAATGCTGGCTCCCACAAGCTATATTATCGGCAGCGGTCTGGGGGATAGCGTGGCTCTTATTACTGACGGACGTTTTTCCGGAGGAACTCACGGAGCCTGTATCGGTCACGTAAGTCCTGAAGCTGCTTCCGGCGGGACGATCGCTCTGGTGGAGCCAGGGGATATTATAGATATTGATATCCCCAACCGCTCAGTAAAACTGGAAGTTTCTGACGAGGTGCTTGCTGAGCGTAAAAAGCACTGGAAGCCCCCCGTCAGGCAATTGAGCGGTTATCTGGCACGTTATTCACGAAATGCAACAGATGCCGACACTGGCGGTGTCCTGAAATAATATACTTAAAATACTCCGGCCTTATTAAGAAAGCCGGAGCTTTTTTTTGGGAAAGGGGAGGGGAATGAAACAGATTTTATTGTCTTGCTGTATTGCTGCGGCAGTCGTCCTTTGCGGTAAAGAGTTTAAGAGCGGCAGCACCGCTATGGTCCATAAGATTGATAAAGAACATCAAACGATAAGTGTGTCTGCGGCAAAGTCTTCCGGTCCTGAGAAGAAAGTCTGTACCTTGCATTGGAGCAGTAAAACCTTGTTTTTTAAACTGCATACAGTGGATTTTTCATCACTCAAACCGGGACAGATCGTTTGGCTTTATCTTGCCCCTCAGGAGGCGAAAAAGGTCAAACAGGGAAAATACTTTATTTGCAGCCATATGAATATTGAAGCCGAACGGCACAGCCGTTTGGGATTCCGGTCTGCCGGAAAATTGTGTGCACCAGTTTATCCGCAGGGGACATCCAGAGGTGAAATTGAATATGCGGGGAAAAGAATTCCTTTCAAAGCTCCTGAAAAAGTGACGGTTTCTATGCCGGTTTTGCCAGATGATATAAAAGCCAATATGTATTTGCAAATTTGGGGAAGTTCTTCTGAAAAGCGTTTTAACATCAGTCATATTGTTATACAGCCCCCAAAGAAAACTTTTATCCCGGTACGTCCCTGAGTACAAGACACAAAAAAACCGTACTGAAAATTCCAGTACGGTCTTGCACTATGAAAGAACTCAGCGGAACATATACCACAATCCCACTGCCAGAAAAAGAATTTCAGCAGAAACAAGGCAAACCGTCCGGAACACACTGTGCTCCGGTTTCGCCAGACTGCCGGGTGCAGTGGACTTGCCTTCCAGACGGTGAAATCCTCCGCTGTAAAGGTAACTGCGCAATTCCCCTTTTTTACGGGGAAGGCGTTTTTTCTGATTGTTGATCTCTGCCATCTTTTATCAATTCACTCCGGGAATGAAGTTTTCGTCGCCATTTAATGCTGAAATCATTTCGGTCAATATTTGAACAGCTCCTTCTGCATCCCTCAAATCGCACATTTCCACCTGAGAGTGCATATAACGATTGGGAATACTGATCAATGCCGTTGCGACACCGCCGCGGGTCATTTGCAGCTTTGCTGTATCGGTTCCGCCTGTGGCCCGGTGAGCTGCAGTTTCCTGGTAAGGGATCTTATGGGTATCAGCCGCTTTGCGGAGCAGCTTGCCGAGAGCAATATTGTTGTCACAGCTGCGGGTCAGTATGGGACCTGCTCCAAGGGAAACTTCGCCCAGTTGTTTTTGGGGAACATCGGGTAAATCAGTGGCAAAGCCCACATCCAGGGCAATGCCGATATGGGGATCAATGGCGTAAGCTGCTGTTTCTACGCCCCGCAAACCGACTTCCTCTTGAACGGTTCCCACGCCATAAACTGCCACATTGAGCTTGCGTTTTGAAAGAGCTCTCATCGTTTCGGCAACAATAAAAGCTCCGATCTTGTCATCGGTTCCTTTGGAAGAGAACCGGTTTTTTCCGAGAAAACGGAAATTGGAACGCATCGCAACAGGATCGCCGATTTTTACAATTTCAGCGGCTTCTGCTTTGGATTCCGCACCGATATCGATCCACATATCGGTCAGTTCAAGAGCTTTGCTGCGTTCTGACTCTTTGAGCAAATGGATCGGTTTTTTACCGATGATACCGGGGATCCGTCCGGATTCAGTGAGGATCTCAACTTCAGAGGAGGGGACATTGAGTTTGTCAATGCCGCCGTTGGGACGGAAGTAAATCAGTCCGTCATCTGAAATATAAACCACCTGAAAACCGATTTCATCATAATGTCCGGCCAACATAACCCGGGTCTTTGCACCGGGATTGAGTACGGCAATGGAGTTGCCAAGCACATCAGCTTTGACCTCATCGCAACAGTCTGACAGATAAGAACGGAAAAGTTTTCCGGCTTCCATTTCATAGCCGGAAGGACTGGAACTCATCATAAAGTCTTCCAAAAAATTCAAACTTTTACGATCGAACATAGAGAATCACCCCGATATTTTAATTTCAAAAAAAGTAATCAATTTTCAAAAAGCCCCCTTTGAAAAAACAAGGGGAAAACTGGTCAAAAAGCTATTTATAAAATATAGCATAAAGGCGGTCAAATTCAAGGCGATTTTTTGTCGAATTACATTTTTTTGCAAAAAAAATCCCCCGCCTTTCATTAAGAAAAGGCAGGGGAGCGTGTCGCAGCAGAATATTACTGGATGAATCCGGTAAGATCCTTGATCTGACCGTCCATAATGGACTCGTAGACGGCGTCACCAATGGAGATGGCACGGAGACCGTCCACACTCTTGGCGAGGATGTCAAACTTACGGGCGGGATCTTCACCGAGGAAGATATCTTCGTGGATGGCACTGTCGCCGCCGCCGTGGCCGCCTTCGCGTTTGACGATGCTGATGCGTTCACGTCCCTGGAAGATGGGGAAGTAGTCGATGTAACGCACACCGTCAGTGTTGGGGTTGGGCAGAGCAGCACCGCCGGCACCGCCGAATTCGGCAGCTTCAATACGGCCGTGAGTACCGTTGAAGGCCAGATGATAACCTTCGTAGGGAGTTGAGAAGTTGGCGGAGTAGTTCAAAAGAACACCGTTGCGGTATTTGATGTTGGCGATAAAGGTGTCGTGGATGTTGATTTCAGAGTCAAACATACACATATCGGGACGATAGGTGGTGAAGAGCTTTTTGGGGCCTTCAAAAGCGTTGATGTGGTCGTCTTTGGCAAAGATGGAAGAGTTACGGGTGGACCAGCGGGCCTTGTAGGGGCACTGCATTTTTTCTTCGCACTCATTGCAGTGACGTCCGTCCTTTTTGGAAGGATTGAAGACGCCGTTGGGACCATAGTGGTTCAGAGCACCGAAAGCGTGGACGTATTCCGGAACGCCGTCAACCCACCAGTTGACCAGGTCGAAGTGGTGGCTGGACTTGTGGATGGAAAGACTTCCTGAGTTTTCACGCATACGGTTCCAGCGATGGAAATAGCTTGAACCGTGCTTGATGTCGATGTACCAGTTAAGGTCAACGTGGGTCACTTTACCGATCTTGCCTTCCACGATCATCTGACGGATCTTGGTGTGGACAGGATTGTAGCGGTAGTTAAAGGTGCAGATGACTTTACCTTTGGATTTCTTTTCGGCTTCCATTACCTTGAGAGCATCGGCAGTGTTGGTCGTCATAGGTTTCTCGGAAATGACATCAACGTCATAAGCGAGTCCGCGGACGATGTATTCAACGTGGAAACGGTCCATACAGACAACCAGAATGGCATCGGGTTTGGTCTCTGCCATCATCTTGTCGAAATCAGCTGCCAGATATTCGGCCACATCCTTAGCTTCGGGAACCTGATCTTTGCAGACCTGAAAACGAAGCGGGTCAATGTCAAGCAGAGCGACCAGCTCTGCGCAATGACTGAACTGACGGAGCATAGGTCCGACATACATACTGATGGCTCGTGATGACACACCGCAAACTGCGTATCTTTTCTTTTGCATAGTAAATAACTCCCTTGATTAGTTAGCCGTTTTTACGGTTCTCATATAATATAATCCCTAATTCAAGCCTCGTCAAGGAAAAAGCGTAAAAAAATGATGTTTTTTATTTTTCTGCTTGCAAATTTTCTTTTTTTACCTTATATTAAGGCAGAGAACAATCAATAATTACAACAAGGAAGAATCTTATGCCGCAAGCTGAAATCACCTGGTCATTGATGCATCCCACCCAGTTGAACGTTGAATATATGGAACGGGTGATAAAAGAAGCTGAGAAGTTTCGTGTCGATTCATTTGAGATCTGTGCCGCCTGTCATACGCTCCTGGGGGGACTTGACGGGCTTGTTCTTTATGAAGACTATCCTGAAGTTGCAAAAAGTATCGACAGAGAGGGCATTCTTGCCAATCGTGAAAAGCTGCGTAAAATCCTTTCCCTGGCTCACAATTCCGGCCGCCCTGTGTATTATTGGCACCGGGAAGTGACTGTCTGGCCGGAATTTCTCCGACGGGTGCCGGGACTTATGGATGCAAACGGTGAATTTGATCTGCTGGGAAAACCCTTTGGAGATCTTTTGCGTTACAAACTTTCCAAGGCATTTGAAGCATTGCCCGAACTGGACGGTATTGTATTGACTTTGACTGAAGCAGATTTTTCAGCCATTCACAATTCAACACCTGATGTTTACCCGCCTGAAAAGGTGGTGGATCATATCGTCCGCATATTTGCAGAAGAACACGAAAAACGTAATAAGCGTTTTATCTTGCGTTCTTTCGGTTCTATTGCTCAGGATTACAAAGATATCCTCGCCGGAGCGGAGCTTGCTGCTAAAGATCACTCCTTTGAAGTCGAAACCAAAATCACGCCTTATGACTTTGTGCCTTTTTTGCCGGACAATCCTTTCTTTTGCACCATCCCGAATTTGACTGCCGGGGCCGAGTGTGACAGTCTGGGTGAATTTTTAAGTGCCGGATTTCTGCCTGCCGAAAATGTGGATCATATCGTCCGTTATGTCCGTCACGCTCAGCGTTGCGGAGTCAGTCGTTACGCGATCCGCCTTGACCGGATCGGAAATTCAGTTTTTGAAAGTTGTCCCGTGAATCTTTATGCTTATGCACGGGCTATTGATGATCCGCAGGTGACTGCCGATGAGATCAGAGCTGAGTTTGCAAAGCTCAATTATCCGGAAGCTGTTGCTGCTGAAATGATCGACTTGGGAAAGATGAGTTTTGAACTGATCAAAAAAGCTCATTATATCAACCGGAATTTGATTTTTCACAGTTTTCCGCCGAATTCTTCCTTGAAATGGCTCAAGGCAGGAGGATATTTTGCTATTTTTGCTGAAAACAAACCACTTGCTGCATTGGAGGGCGTCTGGTCAGTTCAATTTAAGGAACATACTCCCTCTCACAAAGAGATCATTGACGAAAAGCGCGAAGCTGTCGCCATTGCCAGGGCCGGTTTTGAAACGGCTCGGCGTCTTGCTCCGCAGCTGCCTGCTGTTTGGGGCAGCAGGATCTTGCGTCTGTGGGGCAATGCGGTGGTTGCCACAGATACATTGCTGTGTCTTATTGAGAACACTGTTGACTATTTTGAGTTTATGGCTGAGTTGCGTTCTCCTGAAGAGTATGCTGAAGCCGTCCGCAAAAGGAGCAGCAGGCTTGCTGAATTTTCTCAAGAGGGCAGGGGAGGAACAAAATTTGTCAATGGCGAAGAACACGATGTGTTCCCCTTAAAGGCTGTTCCTGTTGAAAAAGTCTATCAGGAAGGTGTCTGCAGTATTTATGGCTCTCTGATTCAGGAATATGCTGCTGAATACAAGGCCAGACAACTGTGGAGCACCAGAAATGACGTTGTTGACTTTGTTCTCCCGGGATCAGTGTGTGACGACTGGAAATGTGAACGTAATATGCACGCGTCCCACGGGGCGATCGAAAATGGTATGCCTGTCCGATTTGTGGGCAATACTGTTTTCCCCAATGGGTTCCTTGAGTTTGATCTGCAAGGTGAGGGGAACAAAATCGAATTACAGGGCGAGGGGAAGATCAATATTGAAGTCAACGGCTCTTCTTTCACTGTTGTTATGAATGCGGGGCAGGGGAGTGTGGTTGAGGTTCCGGGAGCTTCTGAAGGAGTACGACGTTGCCGCCTGACTAAATCCGGTAGTGAATATCCCTGGATACTTGGAGTTACGTTATTGAAATAAGCGTGTGTTTTTCTGCTGTTTTTATTACAACAGAATATATAAACAATACAAAAAAACCGGAACCTCGAAAGGTTCCGGCTTTTTTGTGTAAGGGCAGGGGAGATCAGCGTTTGACGCGGGCGTTTCCGGCCCAGATGCTCCAAACCTGTTCTTCGTCAGCGGGCTGACCGTAGTCAGTCAGGTGGGTGGTGGCGAGAGCACCGGTAGCCCATCCGAACTGGATCCATTTTTCAGGTTCCC